>CAYOBS010000072.1:0-12987 GCA_964402305.1 uncultured Planctomycetaceae bacterium
CTGCGGCAAGTGCAGCACGCGAACCTTCAGGCGATTGCCAGACCCGGCTGCCAGCGAGTTGCTGGCCGATGTGCAGAGGTCGGCAGCCTTGCTTACCGCCTCGTCGTTGCCCGGCCGCCAACTCCACCTGCCCGAGGCCGCCATGTTCCCAAGGCAAAGGTCCACCACCCCTACGGCGACCGTTCGATTCCTGGCGGGGCCTTCCAGCCGGACGCGAACCATGGCGTCGAAGCTGCGCATTGGCGGCTTGGCGGCGCCGCCGATGGCCCTCTCGGCCAGGATGCGATCAAGGCGTGAGCGGTCGACGACCGACACGCCCGGCGCCTTGGCGAGCCTTTCGGCCAGCATGTCGCAGAACAGCCCCGCGGCCTGTGCCTCGCCGGAAGCTTCGGGCCCGACATCCGCCGGCAGGATGACGAACGAGACCGCCGGGCGCGGGCCTGACGACTCGGGCGCACCGGGTGCCGAGGCCGGCGGCTGGCTGGCGGCGGGCTGCGCTTGCTTGCCCGGACACCAAACCGCCCCTGCCGCCAGAACCGCAACGGAGGCCAGCAGGCCGGGAATGTGTCGCATACGCTCGTTCATGTCATTCTCCGGGCTTGGTCACTCGATGTTTATCGCCGCCGGTTCGCTGGTGTCCTTGGCCGGGTCGTACCCGTCATACGGCAGGCCGCCGATTCCGCGGCTGCCGTCGCGCCACTTGGCGAAGTTGCATCGCGCGGTGCCGTGCCCAAAGAGCCGGTACATGTCCTCCTGCACCACATGGGCGCCGATCAGCCAGTACTTGTCTTTGGGATCAGGATGCAGCCTCTGCATGTCGGTCAACAGCTTAAGAAAACCGACACAGTCGTTCTTCAGCGCGATCAGCCGCAGGCGGAGGAAATCGCTGTGCGGCCCGGCGGCCGGCTTGTCATCGAAGATGGCCGACCACCGCGCGATCATCTGATCGACTTCCTGTGCGGCGGGTTTGCCCAAATACACATAGCATCCAGCCGCATACAGATACTGGAGCATGTAATTGCCGAATGTGTGCCAACTGCCGCGATCCTCCTTCGGGTCGTCAAAACAACCGGCGTATCGGGCCGCGTAGGAGTCAAAGAGGCTCAATTCCTTTTTCAGGTAGAACAGCCGGAGTCTCGGGTGATCGATGCCGCGAGGCACCGCCAGGCTGTCAGCACCGCGGAGAGATTTTCCCAGAAAATGGGCGGCCGTGGCATAGTAGGTGATGGCGTATTCCATGTTCCCGCGATGCTGCGCGGACTTGGGAAACAGCCGCACGACACGCTCGCACATCTGCGCCTTTCGCACGTAGACGGGGAACCGGCTGCTGCCGTCTTCGACGGCGCCTATGAAGGCCTGGCATATCTCCTCGTCGTCTGGGTCCAGTTGGACGGCCCGCGTCAGGTGCCGCCTCCTCTGCTCGGCCAGGTCTTTCAGCACCTGCGCGTCATCGTCCATGATCTTCGTCAGCCCCGCCTTGACCCGCCGCTGTTGGGCCTCGCGAGTCCGAGCGTCGATCTCCTTGCCGAGGCGCTGGGCGATTTCGAACTCCAGGCGTGCCTGCCTGCCGCTCCAGTTGTCGGCCGGCGCCGCGGTCGCCGCGGAGCCCGCACCTTTCTCCCGCTGGGCCTGAGTCGAGAGCCACTGCCTTATCGGCTCGTCGGCCCCTGGCTCGAACGACTCCCGCGCCAGCGGCGCCAGGTTGCCGCCGTCCAGCACGCGCAGCTCCAGTTGCCCGTCCTGGAGCTTTCCTTCGAGCAGGAAATCGCTGTCGCCGCGGAATCCCCCGACAGTCGGCCGGCCGGCGCCCATCATTGCCATGAGCACCTCCTGCTGGGCCGCGTCAACGTCCAGCGTCTCGCAGAAGAACAGCCGCTTGTCGCCCCGAAGCGTGTCCCGAATGCGCTGTTCGATCTGCGCCGCCTGGCCCATGCCTGTTTCCGTGGCCGAGTACACGCCCACCATTGCCCACCTCGGCCGGCTCCTTGCATGGGTCAGACTGGCCAGCACGCCTTGCCAGACCGGCCGGAGGGCCTGTTCGAGCGGTGGATCGAATCGCACCGGGTCCGACGGGTTGATGGGCAGGCTCAACTCGCCAAGGACGCTTGCCGTCGGGCCGTGCAGGAACCGGATCCGCAGCGCGCTGCCTGCCCCGGCCGGGACAATCGCCGGCGCAGCGAACACGTCGGCGCTGATCGCCGGCTTGAATTCCGTCTGCCCGGACAGCACGGCGTAGAGCCGCTCTCGCCACACCTTGTCAAGATGGGCACGGTCAACAACCTTCAGCCGGCCGTCCGCGTCGATCACCTTGCATATCGCGTCCTCGTAGGCTGCCAGGTGTTCGCTCTTGGCCATCAGGAAGTACAGGCTCAGAACCTCCACAGGAAGCACCGCCGCCGCACCGGAAACCTGGCCCGTGAACGCCTTGACATCCGGCGGCGCGGCGGTCGTCGCCGCCGTTACGCCGGCTGGCGGCTTGAGCATCAGTGCCTTGGAATAGATGTAATGAGTCGCGAGAGCTTCCGCCGCCTGCGGGGACTGGAGCCAGGAAGCGAATTTCTTCGCAGCCGGCCCAGCCTTGGGGTGAACAAGCACGCTGACCGGCAGCGCGACGGGATAGGCGCCGGATACCACATTCGCGGCCTCGGGTCCGACGGCGCTCGAACTGCCCAGGCCCACCTTGAGCACCTTGAGCCCGCTGCCCAAGGAAGACTTGCCGGCGGCGACGAAGCCCAGGCTGTACTTGTCGGCCGAGACGGCAGAGAGCAACTGCGCCTCCGATCCGTAGTTCATTTTGGCGAGATCCCTGACGCTTGGCGCCGCCCCGGCGGCGCCGCGTTTGGCGGACGGCGAAGTGATGATGGGGTGTCGCTTCATGTTCCCATAGCCGCCGAACATTGCGTCGGCCAGCAGCTTACTGCCGAGGGCGTGCTTGACGACTCCCTGGCCGCAGTCCCAGCCAAGATCCTTCCATTCCGTCAGGTCATACGATGCCACGTGCCGCGCCTGCTCCAGGGTCAGGCTGGTCACCGGGCATTCCTGGCTGGCGACGATAAGCACCGGCCGGCGTCCCACGGCCAGTTCAGCCACCTCGCCGCCGCACAGCTCGGAAAGCTTCTTACGCTGGTCGGAGAACAGGTAGCCCACCACGACGAGAAGGTCCGCGTTCCGGGCAAAAATGTCGGCGACGGGTCTGTCAACCCCGGAGACATTGGCGAACCTGGCCTGCGGATTGGTCTTTATATAGGCAGTTGCCGCAGCCTCAATCGCATCTTGCCCGCCATAATAGAAGACGCGGATCACATCAGGCTGCTCGCCCCTGGCCGGCTGAATCAGCCATTCCTTGACGTAATAGGCGTTCACCAGTCCGGTTTCGTAGGACCGCAGGCAGAGCTTCGCGGCGCCCTGGGCCGTTTCCGTCGCGTCCGGGCGAACCACGATCCGCCAGTCCACCAGCAGCGGATAGCTGCCGTCGCCCACCGTTTTGAGATCGGGCGTCACAGCCGGTTTGTCGGCCGAGGGAGCGATCGGAACGAACCGCTTCAGTTTTACCCGGCCTTGGTCCGCCTGAAGAACCTGGACGCTGCTGGCGATGAGCAGGTAGTTGTCCGTCGCGCCCGCGCGGGCCGGCTGTTTCGACAGCCGGTCCTGCTCCGCCGCCATTGCATCGCCCACCATGCGGTTCAACGTCAGCCGTCCATTTGCCGGGTCCTTTACCCAGCGGGAAGAATCCGACACTCGCGGCTGTGCTATACCGGCCGCAGTGCATGCGGCCGCCAGCGACGCATCGTCATACGCGATGACGAGGTTGCCCGTCCCGGCGGAAAGCTGCTCCCATTTGGTGATCTTGCCGGACAGGATGTCCGCGAGTTGGTCAACGGTCAGTCGCGGCAGGTTTCTGCCGGCCGGGACGAGGACCCACGCGCCGAGCCTTCCGACGGAATGCACAATGGCGTCCTTTGGCAGGAGCTTGCTCATTTCGTCGGGCTGCGTCGAGGTCCGCCCCTCGTTCGCGGCGGGCCCGATGGGAAAGAAAACCGAGCCGGCGTCAAGTTTGCCCTCGCGCAACAGCCTCAATACCTCGGCGTCCGGCAGTGTCCTGACGGCATTGCCACGGATATTGTCGAACCCTATATTGTGGCCGATGGTGTCGCGAATGTATGGGTGCGTCAGGGCATTTGCCCCGAATCGAATGCCTGGCTGCTTCTGTTGGCCCATCGCCGCCATTGCAGGCAGCAGCATCGACAATGCGACGAATGTGTTGACGGTTCTCATTCGGCGGCCTCCTCTTGCCCGTGAGCCTTCTTTTCCAGCCAACGATTGTGCTCGCCGAGTGTCTCACCGATCGTATTGCGAGGATACCGCTGCTCGATGAGCTTGCCGATCCGCAGCGCCTCGGCGTACCGCTTGGCTTCGATATTCATGCGATACTGATGCACCAGCCCCGCCGGCGCGGCCCAGCCGCATAGCAACAGCCCCAACGTCAATGCAAGCCCCAATGCGATTGCGCTGACTTGCCTGCGACCCGACGTCGAGCTGTCGCGAAAAGACGTTGCGCGGCTGGGGCGATGCAAGTCGTGCTCCGCAACGGGCAGCTTGGCGGACAAGCCGGCCCGGCGGGAATAGGCCATCTCGGACATTGGCAGGATCCCTTCCCGTTTGTGTCGCATTCTAGAGAGATTGGACGCCGATGCCACCACTCTGTTTCCCGCAAATCCAGGCGTGTCGCCAAATGGTAAGAAAAAGGGGTCGGGACCCTTTTCTGGCCAAGACCCCTTTCCCCCCCCCCTTTTTGACCCTATTTTCCAAGCATCCCTATTTTCCCCCTATTTTCCCCGGCCGCTTCAGGCGCCGGGGTTTGCCAATCGGCCAAGGAACAGCACAGCGCCGGTCGGGCGGTGGCGGATAAGGAACAGGAAAGGCCTGTCTGCCCGGAAGATGATCTTAGGCTCCATGGGCATCGCCGTGGGCGCGACCATGATGGCTGTTGCGGCAGCCGCCTCCGTGCCTTTCTCATCCACCGCCACGAAGGCCTTGTGCAGCACGGCCGAGATGTACAGCTTCTCCATGGTCGTCATGCCGGAGAAGTCGGCCTTGCCCAGGTCGAAGGCATCGTCCATGCCCAGTTGCGACAGCGGCTGCGCAAGCCCGAACTGGCTGGTGAACTTGAACCGGGGCAACGTCAGGTCAACGTGCGCCGGCTTGGCCTTGCCGATCCACTCGACCAGGGTCTTGGCGGAGAGCTTCTCTTCGAGCGCCTTGAGGCCGTCGGCCTTGCGCGGCAGCAGGATCGTCATGCTCAGCACCTCGGCCTTGTAGGGCAGGTCGGCAAGCTGGAAGTCCTCAGTCTCCATGTAGCCGACGTACATCCACTGGGTCATCAGGGGCACGCTGACGGTCTTGCCCTCGCCAAGCTGGAAAGGCCCGGCCTTGGTTGCGCGCTTGGGGAAGGTGTCCGCCCAGTCGCTCTTGAAGTACACGGCGTTGGTCAGCACCAGCCGGGTCAACCCATCCAGCACGCCGGGCGGGATGAGGTCCTTGATCTTGTCCCTGGTAGCCTTTCCCACCCAATCGTTGATGGCCTTGCGGGCCGGCTCGGGCACGGCATAGTCAACCTCGTTCAGCCCGGCGCCGTAGTTGTCCTTGACCAGCCTGGTGAAGCTGTCCCTGAACGGGTAGCCCTTCTGAAGCCAGAGGGCGTTGGAGACGACCAGTTGGTAGGCGGGATCGGGCCCTTGCTTCGGCGGGTTGTTCAACTCGCCGGTCAGCAGGCCAAAGGCCTTGTGCAGGCGGTCGGCGGGCAGATCGAAGTGCAGCGTCCCGGCCATCTGATCCGCCGTCCGCCCGGCGGCGCCGGCGTAGGTCATACCCAGGGCACTGTGGATGCTGGCCGGCGAGAAGAACAGGTTGCCCGCCTGGGCCTTTAGTTTGGCGTACAGCTCGCAGCCGAAGACGTTGTTGGCCTGCGCCACGGCCGACACGTCGGCCTTGGGCTGGTCGGGGCTTCGTCCGGCCGGCGGTTGATCCTGCGCCGACGCCGCGGTGATCGCAGCCAGCAACACAAGCACCACAAAGGTCATTCTGGTTATCATGGCGTTTCTCCTTCCGGGGGCTGCCCGGTAAATGCCTTGAACGCGCCAACGCACCACTGCCGCCGCCGGATTCTAACATCCACCCGGCCGCGGGTCGAGCGCCGGTTGCCGTCGTGGCCGGTTAGTACCGCGCCTGCTATCGCGGCCCAGGTTCTTGCCCACCCGTCACCGATAGAAATCAATCCAACTCAGCTTCATCGTCTTGGTCTTCTCATCCAGAAGGGCCTTGGGAATCGCGACCTCGAAGCAGCCGTCCTTGTCCGGCAGGCCCTTGGCCGGTTTGCCCGAAGCATCGAGCATTCTGACCGCCATCCAGTACGGGCTGTCCTTCATCAGCGGCGAGCCTTCTTTCCCATCCTTCAGCAAGTGCTGGCTCGTGGCGGCATCGGCGTGGCTGCTCACGGCCGCGGAAACCGCCGCATCGCCGCATGAGACCTCCAGCGACTCCAGGCCACGAAGTCCAAGCCGCAGCACGACCGCCTTGGGCCACTGGCCGGCCTTGCGGTCAATCGTGGCCTGGCCGATCCCGCCGGGACTGGCGACGGCGAAGATGGTCCTGTCATCCTCCACGGTGATCTTCACGCCGTCGTCGGCTCGCCGGCACCTGACCTCGAAGGCATCGCCGCCGGCCGAGGCGCCGGCTGGAACAGCCTTCATCGGGTGCTTCTCGAAAAACTCCCAGATCAGATCGTTGGCAACGATGTTCCCGGTCGATTTGCCAAGGAACCCGACGATGGGATTCTGCCCCGGCCAGGTATGCCCGCCGCCTTCGATGATGTACAGAATGACTTCCGCGCCGTCCTTGCCGGGGCCGTAGACCTTGCGGGTGACCGTGGTGCCGTCCTTGGCCGTGTCGGGCAGCTTCGTCGTCTCCGGCTTTTCAGGGCAGCCGTCGAGGTTCACCCACGTCCGCACGGTATCCTCGACGGACTTCAGATTCAGGAATCTTGGCGTCCTTACGTCCGGCCCGTTGAATGGCACGAGCGTGTCGGCGGTTCCGTGAAAGTGCATGACCGGCACGGGCCGGCTCGGGCTGGGCTTGTCGATGCAGAGCGTGCCGGCCACGGGCGCGACGGCGGCAATCCGGTCGGACAGTTCCGCCGCCAATCGGTAGCACATCATCCCGCCGTTGGACATGCCCGTGGCGTAGACCCGTCCGGCATCGACGTTGATGAACGTGGCCAGGTCGTCCAGAAGGCGGGATGTGAACTTCACGTCATCCGCCGGCCGGCCCGTGGGGGCGGGCTTGGCCCATGCGTTGAAGGTTCCGCCCAGGCCGTTGGGGTAGACGGCCACGAAGCCCGCGGCATCCGCCTTCCTGCTCATGCCGCTGAAGGCGGCCTGTATGGCGGCGCTGGCCCAGGCCCCGTGGAAGACCAGGACGACCGGCGCGGGCTTGCCCGCGTTGAACCCGGGCGGCACGTGGACGAGGTAGGTGCGGGTATTGCCATCGACCACAAGGGTGCGAACGCGGTTGTCCGGCGCATCGGGTTGAGTGGCGGGCTGGGATGCCGTTGTGGCAAGCGTGGCCGGAGTGGCCGCGGGCTGGGCCTGCACCGGATGGGCCAGTGCCAAGAGTGCAAGAAGTGCCACAAGTGCAAAAGGTGCAAACAACATCATCGCGCAGCGTTTCATGGGCATGTCCTTGAAAGGCCTCGATATTATCCCCGGCGGAGCGGGAGCGGGCAAGCCGTCGCCCCATTTCTGCCCTGTCCATATCGAAAACGTCATCCGGGCAAGAAGCAACGGCCTTGCTGGCTTGCCGCTTGCCAAGCCAGTCCGTTCTTGGCCCTCAAAGGTCGATCGGGATGCCCCAGATGTTCTCCGGGGCTTGCAGTCGCCGCCGTTTTTCAAAAAACATTCCGGGGTTGCCCTGTACAGAACATGATGCTCTTGAACATGATGCTTTTCTATTGCGCCAGCCACGGCAATGGCTTACATACCGGCCCATGGTGTAGATCTGAACCACGCCCGGCCGAAGACCGCGCCAGGGGTGCTAGCTGTTCTTCTTCCGCCGGAGCGTGCGGATCATCGCGAAGCCGAACAGGGCCAGAATCGCCGCCCATGTTGCCAACATGAAGAACCAACCGTCTATGCGCATTTGGATTCACTCCCCGGGATGTCCGCCGCGGCCTTGGCGGCGCGGCGCCTCCACGAGACCCACACCAGCACGGAAAGCGCCACGAAGAACGCCAGCAGGGACAGGCGCGTCAAGAGGACGTAAGGGCGGTTGGCTGGCGCCACGTTTTTCATCGTGATCGTCGGCCACCATTCCTGGAAGCACCAGCACCCCAGCAGGACTATCAGCGCCGTGGGCGTGATGTACTTGATGATGAAGCGATAGACCCTGGGAATGGTGATGTCCGCGCCGACGTGCATCTCGGTCCAGGCCTTGTCCATGCCGTAGACCCAGGCGAACAGGATCGTCTCCACCGTGCCGAACAGCACCAGGCAGAAGGTGCCGCCCCAGAAATTCAGTTCGTCCAGGACGCCTTTGCCCAGCCCGAAGATCACGCCCTGGCACATCAGGAACGTCACGCCGGCGAAGACGACGGACGCCTTTCTCTTGGACATGTTGAATTCGTCCTCCAGGAACGCGATGGCCGGCTGCGCCAGCGAAATGGAGGATGTGATCCCCGCGATGAACAGCAGAAAGAACCACATGAAGCCCAGCAGGTTGCCCATGGGAAGATGCTGGAGCACAAGCGGCATAGTCTGGAAGCCGAGGTCGAAGACCCCGCCTCCCATGGCCGAGGCGCCGAAGAAGGCGAACGCGGCGGGGATGATGATGCTTCCGCCCAGAATGACCTCGGCGACCTCATTGGCGCTCGCGGCGGCCAGGCCCGACAGGGCCACGTCGTCCTGCCTGGTCAGGTAGCTGGCGTAGGTGAGGATCACGCCGATGCCCACGCTGAGCGTGAAGAATATCTGCCCTGCCGCATCGAGCCAGACCTTCGCCTCGCCCAGCCTGGACCAGTCAGGGTTCCACATGAACCCCAGGCCGTTGGCGACGCTGTTTTCAGGATGGGCGGGGTTGGGTGTGCCCAGCGTGAACACTCGCACCATCAGCACGGCCGCGAAGATGAATAAAACGGGCAATCCCCATTTGCAGATGCGCTCGATCCCGCGTTGGATGCCGAAGCACACGGTCAGCGCGTTGGCCGCGAAGGTGGCCAGGAAAAACCCGTACGCCGTCGAGATGCCGGAGAAATACTCATTCGAGGCCAGTCCTCGATAACCGTTCAGAAAGCCGGACATGCTCTTCATGTCCGTGCAGCCGCTGTAGCGTCCGGTGAGGGCGAAAAAGCTGTAGCCCAGCAGCCAGGACTCGACGTAGGTGTAGAAGACGAAGATCGCGATGGGGCCGAAGATGCCGATCACGCCGAAATACTTGATGAAGCGATTCTTCCGCCACATCGTGTGGAACATGCCCGGCGCGGTGCTGTGGCCGAAGCCTCCGCCGAAGCGCCCGATGGTCCACTCGATCCACATCAGCGGGATGCCCAGCAGGAAGAGCGCCACGATGTATGGGATCATGAAGGCCCCGCCGCCGTTGTTGGCGGCCAGGCCCGGAAACCGCAGGAAGTTGCCCAGGCCGATCGCGCTGCCCGCGACGGCCATGATGACGCCCAGCTTGCTGCCCCATCGTTCTCGCGCCATATCGCACCTGATGGTTGGGGGATGGATTTGCCAACGACGGCTATTATGGCACAAAACCTCGTCAAGACAAGACCTTCGAGGCGGATTGTAAGTCCATGAGAATCAGGCAGGACAGAGTTTTCGGGAGGCACAAGACAGACCTTAAGAATCTCCGCCCCCATGCAGCGAGGAGTCGCGATACGGTGGTTCGAGCTGAAGTCGAAGTAAGCGAAGCAGTAGCCGTGAGAGCGCCGGCGACAACCGCCGCACAGGTACGCCTCGTCTGTGGCCTGTCATTGTAGCTCTGCGCGCAGCTCCATGCGCGGAAACCCGCCGCCAAGGATCGCCGTCATTTTATTCCTTTGTTGTGGCGGTAGTGTCGGCGGCAACCATGAACACGGAGTGAACCGGTGGAAGTTTCACGCGCACGCGCGTGACGACCCCGCCTTTGCCGGGAACATGCGTGTACTCGCCAGGCCCGATCTTGCCGTCGTGCGGATTCCACAGCTCCGGGGCAAACTTGCCGCGAAGACGAACCCGGATATCCACATCCTGGCCGGAAGAGTTGGCGAAAAAGTACAGCTCGCGCCCCTCTATCACCTTGTGGATATAGGACAGGTTGCCACCCTTGACCGTAACGTCCTGCTCGATCACCACATCGCCGTCCGGCAGGGCTTCGTCGAGGACGGACTTGAGCGCCGCGGAGGATGGCGAGGCGATGAACCAGGCGCGGCCGCCTTTGGCGTTCGCGGGCTTCGCGGAGACCGGCGGCGCGGCGGGATTCCGGCCCTCCGCGTCCTGAGCCCCTGACTTGGCGACATCGCCGAACATCTCGGCCACCAACTGACGCACCTCGCCGTCTTTGCCGAACTCGGCCGCGGTGTCCGGAAGGCGGGTGGTGGCAATCACCTGCCCGCCCCGATCGTAGAACTCCTTGATCTTGCGCAGAGTGCCCACGCTGATGGCCCGCGAGCCAGGTATCACAAAGACTCGCCATCGCTCCCAGTTCACCTTGTTTTTCAGCATAATCGCGGCGCCGTCGACCTCGCAGCGTTCCTCAAGCACCTCGGGATGGATGAAGGTAAAGTCACGCCGCACCGCCAAAGACAGCACCTCGCCGACCTGCATGTAGTCGGCCTCGGGGATCTCAACGCAGCCCTGATAAGGATTGCCCGGTCCAAACCAGGAACCCGCCTGGAGGGTGGCGATTGGGTAAAGCACACCTATGTCAGCCACGTGCCGCCCCCCCTGAAGCAGGCGCTGGAGCCGGCCGATGTACTTGTTGTAGGCCGGCAACTCGACACCATAGATGGCGGCGCCGGGAGTCAGGTCCGGGGGCATACCGCCGCCGCCATACCATACGGCATGCGGCACCATTGTGTTTATGCCCTTGGCAAACTGGTCCATCGCTTCCTTGTAGAGGTTGGCGATAGGCATGTTCCTGATGGCGCCGTAGCACTCGGTCACTACCTGCGCCCGATCGTAGTTGCAGGCCGCCGAGCTGACCACCTTGTAGGCGCGGGAGGCCCGGCCGTACGCAAACACCTGGTCGATGCCGGGCATGCTCTGATACTTGAACGACTTGATCAGGTCGCCGACGGTCCCAATCACCGGGTTGACCACTTCCTCCTGATCGGCGTGTCCGGTCAGGCCCATGTGATGCGCCGCGCACCAGTCACTGATGGTCTTGACGAAGCCGGTGGCGTAAAGCTCGGTACGCATGCCGAACAGCGCGTTGCGCGCCGCGGCGGTGTCGGGGCCGATGTCGAACCACAGTGCCGGGTACAGGGTAATGGGATCGGTCTGGTGCCGCGCACGGAAGCGTTCGTTGAAGCGCTCCGTCCAGGCCCGGCCGCCTTTGACGTGGTAGAAGGCAGGCTCGTCATAGAAGGCACTGTCAATGGTCGTTCCGAAATGCGCCGGCATGGCGTCATGGTAAGCTTGATATGTCAGCGAGATGAATGCCTCCACGGCTTTCGGATCCAGATAATCCACCAGTCCCCCACCACCGTCGCAAACGCAGGTAAAGATCATCACCTTCCACTGCCCGGCCGGCACATTCCAGCGCATGGCGCCGTCCTTGACCGCCGCGGTGATGTCGATGCGCTTCTTTGTTGCCGCCTCCATCGCCACAACGCCCATGAGTTTCCCGGCCGGAACTGCCTGGGTGAACTCCTTTGGGCCGTCCACGTCGGTCGCGAGCATGTCCAGGCGTTTGCCAAGGGCCTCGGGATGGTGTTTGGCCAGCAGCCCGCCGGCTGAACCGCTGGGAAACCAGAACTCGTCGTAGAGACACATCTTCATGCCCAGTTTGCCGGCCTCGTCGATCGCAACCTTATATTGCTTGAGGAACTCCGGACTCATGAAGTCGAATCCCATACCGTTGGAGGGCAAAATGCCCATACCATAGTAGCCGGCCGACTTGCAGGAGGCGACCATGGCCCTGGTCTTGTCCGCATCCAACTTGCCGTTCCAGAACCACAAAGGGCGGGATTGATATCGAAAGGGCGGAGCCTCGAAGTCAGCACGCATCTGCCCGGCCCCGCTAACCTCAGCGGAAGATATGCCACCCACACACATCACTGCCAGGAATGCGATTGCTCTTATGGCCATCGTATTGTTCTCCCACTCTCTTGGCTCAACCGGCTAACCGCAACGTTCGATCGCCTGCTTGAAGTCGGCAATAAGGTCTTGCTTATTCATGGCCTGGTGAAACCGGCAGACGCAGGCGGGTCCACTTTCGGGTGATCCCGGCCAGGGCATCGGGCACCGGGCCGTCATGGCCCAGCAGGACGCCCTGCCACTGGCCCTTGGAATCGCGCCAGAGCGCCACGTCGGCGCGCTCGGGCAGTTCAATCGTCATGTCACGGGCCTTGAAGGTCTTCAATCCGCCGGCGGCCAGGGCCTCGACCTTGCCCTGCCTGTCAAGCCGCACGGCCGCAACGCCGACGGCATCGAACGTGACCTCGTGGCCGCCCGGCCCCGAGCCCGGTCGAGGGGCCTGCCCCGAGCCCGGTCCAGGGGCCAGCCCCAAGCCCGGTCGAGGGGCGACCTTGATGGTCTTGCGGATCGGGTCGCCCATCACGTCCTTTTCGCCGGAAGCGACAATGACCGTGCCATCGAGCAACCGGCACTGCCCGCTCGGACTGGGCATCATCGAGGCGGGGAACCCGGCGGCCCCACGCATCGTGCAGGGCGTCTGCGGCTCTATGCCCGACGCCTTCAGATGGGCAATGATCTGCCGCACGGCGGCGGC
>CAYOBS010000073.1:0-1929 GCA_964402305.1 uncultured Planctomycetaceae bacterium
CAGGCTACAGGCTTCAGGCTACAGGCTTCAGGCTTCAGGCTTCAGGCTTCAGGCTACAGGCTTCAGGCTTCAGGCTTCAGGCGCGGGCACGGCTCAGAGCCTGAAATCTGAAATCTTAAATCTGAATCTGAAATCTGAAATCTGAAATCTGAAATTTGAAATCTGAAATCTGAATCTGAAATTTGAAATCTGAAATCTGAAATTTGAAATCTGAAATCTGAATCTGAAATCTGAAATCTGAACAATGAAAACGAGCCTGGGCCTGCTGCACCTGGAGTTTCACGTCCTCCAGGCGGCGAGCCTTAAAGATAAGAGAAGACTGGTCAAGAGCTTCAAGGATCGCGTTGCCGGACGGTTCAACGTGTCGATCGCCGAGGTCGGCGCATTGGACAGCCGGGGCCGGGCCGTTCTGGCGGTTGCCGTCGTGGGCGGCGACCAGGCTTACCTGGCCGGGGCGCTGCAGCAGATCGTCAACGCCGCGGCGGCCCACCGGGACATGATCCTGGCTGCCAGCGAGGTCGAATGGTTCTGATATGAGTCGTAGAACACAACGAGTTGCCGCTCTCATGCGTAAGATAACCGGGGAGCTGCTTCTGACGAAGCTTTCCGACCCGCGGATCGACCGCGCACGCACCTCGGTGACGCGAGTGGAGGTCGCCGAGGACCTTCTGACAGCCAAGGTATACATCTCGGTCATGGGCACCGAGGGCCGGCAAAACCGCACTCTCCAGGCCTTGCGCCACGCCTCCGGGCACATCCAGGAGCTGATAATGCGGCAGATGTCCCTTCGCACCACGCCGGTGCTGAGCTTCGTGGCGGACACCGAGTTCAAGAAGACCATCGAGACGTTGAATATCATTCAGCGCGTGGCCGAC
Organism: uncultured Planctomycetaceae bacterium; assembly: GCA_964402305.1. Lineage (GTDB taxonomy): Bacteria > Planctomycetota > Phycisphaerae > SM23-33 > SM23-33 > JAUWQU01. The sequence goes on from CAYOBS010000073.1 coordinate 876, forward strand.
GAGATCCGGCAGAAGGACGAGGCCCGCCTTCAGGCCGCCCGCCAGGCCGGCCAGGACGCGGGCGGCACCCAGGCCGGGGAAAGCGAGCAAACGCCCCCGCCCGACAGCACCAACCAGGACCAGCGGTCATGAAGAACGCAACCAAGTACCAGAGGAAGATCAAGAAGTTCCTTTCCGGCATCGACAAGTCCGCCGCCATTCCGCCGGCGGATGCCGATCCCATCCGCGCGATGATCGACGCCGTACTGGCAGCCGACGCGCCCAGGCAGTCCGCCAAGGCCCTGGAGACCCTGGAAAAGGAGTTCGTGGACTTCAACGAGCTCCGCGTCGCGCCGGTCAAGGATATAGTCGACACTCTCGGACGCGACTTTCCCGACGCCCGCCGAAAGGCCGAGGAAGCCACCACGGTCCTCAACGCGATCTTCAACCGCCGCAACAACATCGTGCTGGATTACATCGAGAAAATGTCCAAACGCGACGTGCGGCGCCACCTCAGCGAGCTTGGCCTTAGCCCCTATGCCGCCGGAGTGATGATGTTGCAGGTCTTCGGCGGACACGCCGTGCCGGTCGACCAGGGACTCGTCGACTGCCTCGAGGCCGACGGCCACATCGAGCCGGGCAGCAGCGTCGAGGAAGTCCATGCCTTCCTGGAACGGATAATCCCCCAGAAGCAGGCATGGAGCACCCATGAGTTCTTCCGCGACTACGTCGCCAAGAACGCCAAGATGCTGGCCAAGAAGCGAAAGACCGACGCCGCCAAGGCAGATGCCCAGGCCGCCGCCGCCGAAGCCAAGGCTGAGCAGGCCGCGGAAAAACCCGCCGCCAAGGCCCCGCCCGCCCCGGCCGGCAAGCAGACCGCCACGGCCCCAGCCCAGGCCCCGACGCCCAAGGCGCGCAAGCGGGCCGCCGTAAAGACATCCGCCAAGGGCGCCGCAAAGTCAGCCGGCAGCCCCCCGGCCCAGGCCGCCGTCGAAGCCAAGGCTGAGCAGGCCGCGGAACAACCCGCCGCCAAGGCCCCGCCCGCCCCGGCCGGCAAGCAGACCGCCACGGCCCC
>CAYOBS010000073.1:2029-10998 GCA_964402305.1 uncultured Planctomycetaceae bacterium
AACCCGCCGCCAAGGCCCCGCCCGCCCCGGCCGGCAAGCAGACCGCCACGGCCCCAGCCCAGGCCCCGACGCCCAAGGCGCGCAAGCGGGCCGCCGTAAAGACATCCGCCAAGGGCGCCGCAAAGTCAGCCGGCAGCGCCCCGGCCAAGGCAGAGGCGAGCGGAAAAGCCGTCAGGGCCGCCCGCGGCGCCAGGAAAAAGCAACAGCAGGAAGCCCAGCCGCGGACTCCGGCCCCCGGCAGGCGCCAGGAAAATTGAAGGACCCTTTTTATAGATTTTTCATAACCCTTTCACGCGTTTTTCGCGACTTTTCATAAAAACCATGGAAAAGCCACAAGACAAACTGGTGCTCGGAATCCCCAAAGGCTCGCTTCAGGACAGCACGCTGGACCTCTTCCAGCGGGCGGGCTACAACATAAACATCTCCGCGCGAAGCTACTTTCCCACCATCGACGACGACCGGATCGCGGTGATCATGTTCCGCGCCCAGGAGATGAGCCGCTACGTCGAGGACGGCGTCCTCGACGCCGGCCTGACCGGCTACGACTGGATCTGCGAGAACGGCTCGGACGTCGTCGAAGTCGCCGAACTGATCTACGCCAAGCAGAACCTCCGCCCCGTGCGCTGGGTCCTGGCCGTGCCGGAGGAAAGCCCCGTCACGAAACCCGAGCAACTCGAAGGCGGCATCGTCGCCACCGAACTGGTCAACGCCACACGCAAGTACTTCCAGGACAAGGGCATCAAGGTGAAGGTCGAGTTCAGTTGGGGCGCAACGGAGGTAAAGGCCCGCCTGATAGACGCCATCGTCGAAGTAACCGAGACCGGCTCGAGCCTCAAGGCCAACAAGCTCCGCATCGTCGACACGCTGCTGACAAGCTCGACGCGATTCATCGCCAATCGCCAGGCCATGGCAATCGGCTGGAAGCGGCAGAAGATCGAGAACATGGCCCTGCTGCTAAAGGGCGCCATCGACGCCCGCGAGAAAGTCGGGCTCAAGATGAACGTGCCACGCGGCGCGCTGAACGCCGTCGCGGCTATTCTCCCGGCCGAAAAGTCCCCCACCATCTCCAGCCTGCACGATCCGGACTGGGTCGCCGTTGAAGTGGTGATCGAGGAGAAAGTCGAGCGCGAACTGGTGCCCCAGCTCAAACGGGCCGGCGCCACGGGGATAATCACGTACCCGCTTAACAAGGTAATTCCATAGCAGACGGCGAGATTCCAATGGCTATCCACATCACGCGCTCAAGGGCGGCACTTGTGTTGGCGGCATCGATGATGCTGGCTCTTGGCTGCGATAGCCACCCAGCCAGACTGGCGACCACTCAGCCGGCTGCGCAGGCGGTTCGAGATTCCTCACCGCAAGCCGCCCAGCCGGCGCCCGGGCCGATCCCAGCCCGGGCCATGCTGGGCCTCGATGATCTGACGCCCAAAATCGAGCCGCCAAAGGGCAAGCCGGAGGATCAGCCGCTGCCCGACAGGATCCGCGACGAGGCCGCCCAGGCCGAAGCCCTCATCGCTCAGCGGAGCTTCGACAAGGCCGTCGCCCTGCTGGAACGGGCCGTGTCCTTCGCGCCCGGCAACGCGCGAATACTCCGGCTGCTGGGGCAGGCATACATGTCCCTGCCCAACCGCGGCAAGGCGGAGGCGAGTCTCCTGTCGGCTGTCAAGGCCGCGGGCGACGACCTCGAATCGCATCTCATGCTCGGCCAACTCGCCGCCTCCGGGCAGCAGAACGACCAGGCCATCCAGCACATCCGCACCGCCCTGCTCTGCTCGCAGGCCGGGCCTCAAAACCCCCGCGCCGCCGAGGCGCTTCTCACCCTCTCGCTGCTGCTGGACCGTCAGGGCTACTGGTCGGCCGCGCTGGAGGCCTATGCCAGGTTCGGCCAGTGGGTCGATCAGAACGGGCGCGACTACGCCGACCGCGCCACCCTGCGGGAATGGGTCGTTCGCCCGGAGCGCCTTCTCAGCCGGCAGGGCGCGCTGCTGCTTCTGCTGAGGCGGACGCCCGAGGCGATCACGCTTCTGGACCGCGCCTACCGGCGCGACCGCACCAGCGGGCGGACCGCGAGCCTGCTCGTCGACGCCCTGCTGAGCCAGAAGCAGTTCGACAAGGTCGAGACGATGCTGCTGGACATGGTCGAGCTGCCCAGCCAGCGGGGCAACCTGCCGCAAATGCTGAGCTCGCTGTGCCGCCAGAGCAAGGACCGCAAGTTGCCCGTGCGGTTCTGGCAGGCTGTTGCCCAGCGCCACAAGCAGGACGCCGACATTGCCATCTCGCTGGCCCGCGCGGCCCAGCAGCTTGGCTGGTCCGACGAGGCCATGACCATCCTCCAGTCGGTGGCTACGGCCCAGCCCAACAACGCCGACCTCTGGCGAATGCTGGGAAGCAACTATGCCCGGCGTGCCCGGTACGAGGAATTGCTGGTACTGATGGACAAGAGTCTCTCGGGCGACCCAGCCAGCGTGGAGGCGATGGGCGAGAGCATGACGGACATCGCCGCCGCGGCCAACTCACCAGGCGTCGAACGCGACCTGGCCGAGCTGGCCCGCAAGAGCGATTCGAAGAACCAGTTCGCCCTGCTTTACCTGGCAGGGCGGTTCGCGACGGCCAAGGGCAAGGACCTCCTGGCCGCCGACCTCTATCAGCGGGCGACCGAAAAACAGCCCGACTTCTACCCCGCGTACGAGGCGCTGCTGGAGTCCTACCTCGCCCAGAAGCGGGACGACCTCGTGGATCGGCTGCTGGACCGCATGAGCGCCGTCGCCAAGGACACCTACCTGCCTTATTACCTCCGCGGGAAGGTCGCGCTGGGCCGCGGCAAGGCCGCCGACGCCGTCGAGCCGCTCCAGGAGGCCCACCGCCGGAAAAAGGACGACCTGCCCGTGGTGCTGCTGCTGGCCGATGCATACGCGGCCGCCGGGCGGCAGCCCGAGGCGATCAGCACGCTCCTGGATACCCTGAAGGAACAACCCGGCAGCGATGCCGCCGCGCGAAAGCTCTTCGACCTCTACGTCGCCAACCGCCTCTTGCCCGACGCCAGGCAACTGGTCGCCCAACTTCAGCAGCGCGACCCGGACAACTTCCAGACCCGCCTCATGCTGGCTGAACTGGCACTGTACGCCGGGCGGCGAAAGGAGGCGATCATCCTTCTGAACCAGCTCTCCAGCCTCGCGCCGCGGGATGCCGACGTCCTGGCCATGTCCGTTCGCACGCTGCTGGGACCCGTGCCGGGAATCGTCAGCAAGAAGGAGTTCGACGACGCGGCCGAGAAGCTCAACCGCCTCATCCAGGCTCAGCCCGCCAGCCGACCCGCCCGAAAGGCGCTTGCCGACCTGCTGGCGGCTGTCGGCAAGACGGCCGAGGCAGCGGCCATCTACGGCACGCTGTTCGACCAGACGCCGGGCGACAAGGATGTGACGCGGTATTACGTTGACGCCCTGGCGGATGCCAACCAGCCGGCGGCGGCCCTGTCGGCCGTCGAGAAGTTCCGCTCCGCCGCGAACAGGGAAGATGACATCTGGGGCCGGGCACGGCAGATCGAACTGCTCGGAAAAGTCGGGCAGTTCGAGCGGGCTCGCAAACTCGCCGAGCAATGGATCGCCCAGACGCAGGATGACAACCTCCAGACGCTCTACCGCCAGGAGTTGCTGCAAGTCATTCAGGACGGCAAGCCCTGCAAGGCTGCCCTGGCGACGCTGGAGGCGTGGCTCGCCTCCAAACCCGACGAGCCGCTGCTGGGGATGCTGCGGGCCGTCCAAGTTCCAATCCTGGGCCGGACCGGGCAGTACGACAGGGCCAGGCAACTGGCCGATGAACTGACCGCCCGCAGCCCGCTGGACTTGGCCGGGCAGAGACTGGCCTTGGTCGCGATGGAATCCAAGGACTACGACAAGAGCCTCGAAATCCTCGCACGGCGCCTCGACAGCGCACGGAACTTCGCCAACAACCTGGCGGACCTGAGCAAGGCCGTCAAGGGCCTCCAGGCCGCCAAGGCCGCCACAGACCCCGCCTACGACAAGGCGATGGCCAAGATGCCCAAAGAATGGGCCGCCGGGATCTCCGGATTCGTCAGCCAGGGGCAGTACGACAAGGCCCTCGGAGCAGTCGCCAAGCTTGCCGACGACGCCGACAACATCATCTGGAGCATCCACGCGCTGCAATTGATGGCCATGGCCAAGGCCAATCGCCCCCTGGACGCGCGCAAGCTGGCTGAGAAGCTCGTGGGCGAATCCCCAAATCACCTTGAGCCGCGCAGGCTCCTGATCGGCCAACTGGCCGAAGAAAAGCAGTTGGACCGGGCCGACCGCCTCCTGGACCAGTGGAAGAAGGACCCGCTGTTCGCCAGGCCTGCCACCGCACCGGCCGCGCCTGCCGCCGCTCCCGTCGCGCTGGACGCCCCGGCCGGCGAGGCCCGGCTATGGCTGGCCACGATGTCCGTGCAGGTCAAGCTCGCGGCCGGGAAGTTAGACCAGGCCCTCAAGCTTTCCGATGAACTGATCAAGGCCGATCCGATGAACGCCGATCTGCTGGCGCTCAAGAGCACCGTCCTCGGTGAGATGGGCAAGTCCGACGAGGCCATGACGGCCATGGCCTCCGCCCTGGCAATCCAGCCGACCGCCGTCAGCCTCAACAACAACATGGGCTACATACTCGCCGTGCGAGGCCAGCGGCTCGACGAGGCTGAGAAGATGCTCCGCCTCGCCGTAACCGTCAAACCGCGGGAAACCGCTTACGCGGACTCGTTTGCCTGGGTATTCTATAAGCAGGGCCGGCTGAGAACGGCCGGGCGGCTCTTCCAGCGGGTCCTCGCCAGGCCCGACACCGACGACGCCGGCCACGGCGTGATCTTCGACCACGCCGGCGACACCTGCTGGCGCCTCGGCTGGCGCGACAAGGCGATCGAGCTGTGGGCCAGGGCAATGGAGCTAGGGCGGAAGGTCCAGAACCCCATGCGCGAGGACCGCGAGCTTCTGGAAAACACGCCCGGAAAGATCGATGCCGCCAGGAAGGGCCTCCAGCCGAAGGTCTCCCCGCTGGGCGATTCGACGATGCCGGACGAGGACGATGCGGTCGAGGAAATGCTCATCGACCGCCCCGTCCTCGACGACGGAGAGCAATGAGCGTCTTGCCGCTGATGGAGAATTGAGACCATGTCCGGACATTCACATTGGGCGACAATCCGACGCTCCAAGGCCGTTAACGACTCCAGGCGGGGCCGCGATTGGAGCAAGGTGGCAAAGCGAATCATCGTGGCCGCCAAGGTCGGCGGCCCAAATCCCGAGGAGAACCTCTCCCTGCGATACGCCATTGACGATGCCAAGGCCGCCAACATGCCTAAGGACACCATCAAAAAGGCGATCATGAAAGGCGCCGGCGAGCTGGCCGGCGAAAGCTACGAGGAAATGACCTACGAGGGCTACGGCGCCGGCGGGGTGGCGTTCCTCGTCGAGTGCCTCACCGACAACCGCAACCGCACCGCGCCCGAAATGCGAAAGATCTTCGAACGAGCCGGCGGACAGCTCGGCTCCACCAACTGCGTCGCCTGGATGTTCGAGAAAAAGGGAACCTTCGTCATCGCCGCCGGCCAGGCCAGCGAGGAGGCCCTCATGGATATCGCCCTCGATGCCGGCGCCGAGGATGTCTCCGCCGACCGCGACATCATCGAGATCACCTGCCAGCCCGCCGCGTACCTGGCCGTAAAGCAGGCACTTGAGGCCCGGCAAATCCAGACCGTATCGTCCGAGATCGCGATGGTGCCAAAGAACACCGTCCGCGTCGAGGGCGACCAGGCCCGCCAGGTGCTCAGGCACATGGAAGCCCTGGAAGACCACGACGACGTCCAGAAGGTCTACGCGAACTTCGACATGCCCGAGGAAATCTACGCCGAAGCGCAGAAGGCATGAAGGGGAATTGCGGATCTACTGATTGCGGATTGCGGATTGCGGATTGCGGATCTACTGATTGCGGATTGGGTCCCGGCGCGCCGGGAGCGGATTGCGGATTGCATGCCACGGCGGAGCTTTCAGCGAAGCCGGGCGGAGCTTTCAGCGAAGCCGGGCGGATTGCATGCCACGGCGGAGCTTTCAGCGAAGCCGGGCGGAGCTTTCAGCGAAGCCGGGCGGATTGCATGCCACGGTGGAGCTTTCAGCGAAGCCGGGCGGATTGCGCGGCATGGACATCCTGGCATAAGGTTTGCTCGCCGCAGTTTTAGCGGCCTATGGCACGGGCGTCTTGCCCCAGGTAAGCAGGCAATGAGAATCGGCATCGTCTCGGACACCCACGGCGACGCAAAGCAACTATCTCACGCCCTGGAGATATTCTCCCACCACCAGGTCCAGGCCGTCGTCCACTGCGGCGACGTCGGCAGCATCCAGTGCCTGCGCCTGCTGGCCAATGCCGCGCCCAATGTCTACGTCGTGGCGGGCAACACCGACCGCCACGTCGACGAGCTTGCCGATGAGGCTGAGAGCCTTGGGATCAACTTCGCGTGGGAAGCCGTCCATGTGCCCCTGGACGACGGCAAGGCACTCGTGGCCACCCACGGCCACGACGAGAACCTCCTGGGCGAACTGATCGCCGACCGCCAGTTCCACTACGTCTGCCACGGCCATTCGCACATGATCCGCGACGAGCGCGTAAACGGCGTGCGAGTCATCAACCCCGGCGCCCTGTACCGAGCCAAGGTGCATACCGTGGCGGTGCTGGACACCGTCAGCGACGTGCTGGAACATATCATCGTGCCCTGAAGGGCACGACCGATTGCGGATTGCGGATTGCGGAATGCGGATTTGGGAATGAGCGCAGATGTGCGGGAGTTATACGCATTCTCGTGGATTATAGCGCGGGCAGGAAAGACCCAGGCCGACAGCTTCTTCCCGAAACCTCTGAGGCTCGGCGACCCTGCTCTGAAAAGACGGTAGTAGGGAGTCGGGGCGCAGGCGTGGCGACAGCCATCGTCCTTGTTCTCGTCCTCGTCCTCGGCTTTTCGTTTCATCGGTTGAGCCGGGCGCTCATGTTCGACCGCGGTTAACTCCTTGGCTACAAGTCCCCAATCCGCAATCCGCAATCCGCAATCCGCAATTCTTCTACCCCACCGTATGCACCACAATCGTGTTGGTAGAACCGGGCTGGCCGACGGGCCGGCCGCTGACCACGACAATCTTGTCGCCGCCGCGAGCGATGCCCAGCTCGACGGCAAACTTCTCGGCGATCACAAGCACGTCGCGAGTGTGCTCCGGCGCCGCGGCCACGCGGGCGACCACGCCGTAGTACAGGGCCATCCGCCTGGCCACGGCCGCGCAAGGCGCAAGGCCCAGTATCGGGCAGCTCAGCCGGCTCTTGGAAAACAGCCTGGCCGTGGTCCCCGTGGCCGTGTACACCGCCACCGCCGCTATCGGTTCGATCGCCATGATCTCCCGCACCGCCGACGCCATCGCCGCCTCCGTCCGGCACCGAGAGTGGCTGACCCTTATCGGCTCGGTCGTCTCGTCGCAGTACGACTGAATCTGCCGGACTATCTGATTCATCATCCGCACCGCCGGAACCGGGAACTTTCCCACCGCCGTCTCGCCGGAGAGCATCACGGCGTCGGCGTGGTCAAGCACGGCGTTGGCGACGTCCGAGACCTCCGCCCGCGTCGGCGTCGGCGAGTTGGTCATCGACTCGAGCATCTGCGTGGCCACGATGCACGGCACGCCTTCGCGCCGACAGAGGCGGGCGATGTTCTTCTGCGCCACCGGCACGGCCGGAAGGTCCATCTCCACGCCAAGGTCGCCCCGCGCGACCATCACCGCGTCGGCGGCCTGGATGATCTCCTCAATGTTCGCGACCGCCTGGGGCTTCTCGATCTTCGCCACGATCCTCGCGTCGGACCCCGCCGCGTCGAGCAGCTCGCGGAGCCCAAGCACGTCCCTGGCCGTCCGCACGAACGACAGCGCGACGTAGTCGAACTCCCGCCCGGCGATCCACGCCGCGTCGCGACGGTCCTTTTCCGTCAAGGCCGACATCGAAAGGTCCGTGTTGGGCAGGTTCACGCCCTTGCCGCTTCCCAGCACCCCGCCGCGGATGACATGGCAGACGATCCGCTCCGGCGGCTCGGCCCGAACGACCTGAAGCCGCAGCTTGCCGTCGTCCAGCAGGATGATCTGCCCCTCGCGGGCCGAGTCGATAAGCTCGCCCAGCGTGGTCGATATCCGCCGCGTGTTGCCCTCGACGACCTTGCGCTGGATGATGAGTTCCTGGCCCTCGCCCAGCAGCACGCCCCCGCCGACAATGTTGCCCACGCGGATCTTCGGCCCGCACAGGTCGCCCATCACCGCCAACGGCTCGCCGATCTCCTGCTCGACCTTGCGGATGTTGGTCAGGAACTCCTCGCGCTGCTCGGCCGTGCCGTGAGAGAAGTTGATCCGCAGCACGTCGCACCCGGCCCGAGCAAGAGCCCGCAGTTGCTCGACGCTCCCGCACGCCGGCCCGACCGTCGCCACGATCTTCGTGCGAATCATCATGCGGGAGATTCTAATCCTTCTTGGCGCCGCGCCGCACATCGCGGGCGGCAACACGGGCCTCGCGGCGAACGCGCTCCTTGTTCTTCACAAGAGAGTTCTTCTTCCGCGTCAGCGTCTGCTTTTCCTGCCGGTTATCAAGACGTTCTCTGCGATGTCCCATGGTCGGGCTCCTTGTATTATGCGATTTTCAGCTTGATGCAAAGTTCGGCATTTTATCGCCTGCCCGGCCCGGCTGCAATGGGCAAAACGCCAAATCGTAATGCCTCGTTTGTAGCGGCCCCGTAAGAGGCTATCTTCGCTTGTAGTGTCGCCGTAAGGCGATATCCCAGGATATGCCCTTACCCTCCTTCGCCAAGGCTACGGAGGGCAGGCGGGCACACTACAAACCAGGATATGCCCTTACGTGTACACTACAAACCAGGATATGCCCTTACGTGTACACTACAAACCAGGATATGCCCT
>CAYOBS010000073.1:11098-12893 GCA_964402305.1 uncultured Planctomycetaceae bacterium
TCAGCCTGTCCCAGCCCTTGGCGTCGGCGTCGGCGCCGCTGATGCTGACGGCAAATAGCTTGTCCATCGATTGTGTCAGTAGGGTCGGCAGCTTGACCATCTCGCCGTCGACCTGTAGGAAGTGGCAGAGGTTGAAGGTCGCCCCGACGTTGTCGCGCTGGCACTTGCGGGCCAGGCGGACGGCGTCCTCCAGCCGTTCCACCCACGACTTGGTGTGCGGGTAGAGCACCACGCGGACGCCGTCGGGCGCCGCCAGGTCCGCCAGCTTGCGCAGCGCCGTCACCGCGTCGTCGTCGCCGGCAGGGTCGGAAGGCTTGAGGGTCTTGTGCGTCATGGCGATCCACAGCCAGGCATCTCGGCCCTTGAGGGCCTTTATCGCCTGCTTCATCCCGTCGTCGGGCTCCCAGGCGGCATCGGCGGGTATGTAGTTGTACGTGGCGAACAACCGCAGGCCCTTGGCGTCGTATGCCTTTAGCGTCTCGGCCGCCGCTTTGTTGCCCGTGAGGTCCGAGCCGGCAAAGCCGAGGGCAGCCAGCGTCTCGGCCCGCTGGGCGGGCGTGGTGTTCTTGCCGTCGCGCAGGCCTGTGTCCATCGCGAAGAAGGGGTTGGCCAGCCCGTTGGCGGCGGCGGCGCGGCAGCAAAGGGCGCCCAGTGCCAAGACAACCAGGCAGGCGGCGGCGGTCGGCAGAATGTGTGGCGAGGTCGTGGTCATGGTAGTCTCCCGTTTCATGCCATCAGCTTACACGGGCCGGCTGGAACGTTACAATATCGCTAATGCCATCGAACAAGGAAAAAGTGATCGTCGCGATGAGCGGCGGCGTGGATTCGTCCGTGGCGGCCGGCATGTTGCTGGAGGCCGGATATGAGGTCACGGGCGTGTTCCTGTGTCTCGGCTCAGCCGGGGCTAGAGAGGCCGCCTCGCGGGGCTGCTGCTCGCCGGCCGACGCCGCCGACGCCCGCCGCGTGGCCCGGACGCTCGGGATCGAACTGTTCGTGCTGGACTACGCCGAGGCGTTCGGGCCGATCATCGAGGACTTCGTGGATCAGTACGCGCGCGGGCGGACGCCCAACCCGTGCATCCACTGCAACCGGGATGTCAAGTTCGGGCGGCTGATGGATCGCGCGGACTCACTCGGCATACGGTACGTCGCGACCGGCCATCACGCGCGGATCGTTCGCGGCGGCAGCGGCGAGCCGGCAATCGCCCGCGGGCGGGCGTGGGGCAAGGATCAGTCGTACGCCCTGTTCGCCGTCCCGCGCGGGCGGCTGGGGCGGATCCTTCTGCCGATCGGCGAGATCGACGACAAGACAATCGTCCGCTCGCGTGCCCTGGATCTGGGCCTCAGCGTGCATGACAAGCCCGACAGCCAGGAGATATGCTTCGTGCCGGACGACGACTACACGAAGCTGCTTGCCCGGCTGCGCCCGGAGGCCCTTACCGGCGGGGAGATCGTCAACGCCGACGGCCGCGTGCTTGGCAGGCACGCGGGCTATGCACGGTACACTATTGGGCAGCGTCGCGGTCTTGGCGTCGCTGCCGGCGTGCCGATGTACGTTACGGACATAGACCCAGCCAGCGCCCGGGTTACCATCGGCCCGCGCGAGCGGACCATGGGTACTTTTCTGCGGGCCGGCGGGGCCAACTGGCACGCCGACGTGCGGGGGCAGTTCGACGCGACGGTGCAGATCCGCTACAACCACCGCGGCTCGCCCGGGCGGGTTACCATAACGGGTCCCGACAGCTTCGCCGTCGAGTTCGCCGAGCCGGTTCACGCCATAACGCCAGGCCAGGCTG
>CAYOBS010000074.1:0-12857 GCA_964402305.1 uncultured Planctomycetaceae bacterium
ACTTCATTTTGGGGGCGATCTTGTTGAGTTCCGTGACCACCGCGAACGTCCGCGAGAAGAAGGGCGATCCGCCGGGCATGTGGCGGACGATGCAGTAGCCGCCCTCGTGGTTCATCTTCTCCGCGAACTGCCGGGCCAGCATGCGGAACTGGCCCCAGTCGTCGGGGCCGGTCCACGCAAGCACGTACGGCATGCCCTGGTCAACCGGTATCAGGTTGCTGGCGATCACGGGGATGCCGGCCTGGTTGAGCTTTCTCAGCATGGGCACCACGGCCGTCGCGTCGACGGGGAAGATTATCACCAGGTCCGGGCGCTCGTTGATGACCTGGTCGACCTGCTGGGACTGGATGTTGACGTCCGCGTTGCCGGCCGTCAGGGTCTTCAGGCGGATGCCGTAGGCGCTGGCGACCTTCTCCATGCCTCGCGTGTAGGCCGTGGTGTACGGGTGGTCCATGTGCCGCAGGCACATGACGTACTTGCCCTTGGCCCCGTTGGCGGGGCTCTTGGGCAGGTTCGCCTTCTTACAGTCCCAGCCGGCGTACTCCATGTCGTACCAGTGCAGGGGGTCGTCCTCGGGCAGCTTTGAGGGATCGGCCGGGCGGGGCGGCGCCTTCAGCGGCGAGGTGTCTATGATAATCAGCGGCTGGTTGTCCGCGGACTTGAGGCCCGAAACATCCACCGCCAGCGATTCGGCAAGCGCCGCGGCCCTGTCGGCGGAATTGCGGGCGTCCTTTTTCTGATCCTGACAGCCGCAAGCCGCCGCCACCGCCATCGCCAACCCCATTGCCATAGCCCAACGAAGTGTCATGACGAAGCTCCTCTTGTCTTGAGTTCCGCCAGCAGGTCCTTGCGCTGGCCCCTGGTTCGCTGGCGCAGGTGCAGCCAATATGCATCGTACAGAATTACCATCGCCAGGACCAGCCCGCTGGCCATCAGTTTGATCTCGTGGCCGGCGCCGAGGCAACTCAGGCCGTTGATGAGGGCCGTCAGCGCCACCAGCGCCACGGCCGAGCCGATGACCGTGCCCTTGCCGCCTTCCATGCTCGTGCCGCCGATGATGACGGCCCCGACGATGGCCATGAGGGAGTTCTCGCCGAGCTTGAGGCTGCCGGCGGCCTCGCTCATGGCGACCAGAGAGCCGCCCAGCGCGGACAGCCCAGCCGAGATTACGAACGCTCCGACGACGTAGGCGTCGACGCGCATGCCGGAATACCACGCCGTCTGCGGGTTGCCGCCCATCAGGTAGAAGCCCCGGCCGACGGGAGTGCGCCGCAGCACCAGGCTCGCTCCGGCAAGCATGGCAAGGGGGATGAGGTTGCGCGGCGTGAGCCAGAGCGTCAGCCAGGCCGACCATTGCATCGCGCCGCCCGCGCCACCGTGGGCGCCGCCCAAAAGCGGGTGCTGGAGCCAGTCAGACAGGCCGAACGACTCGGCGGGGATGGTCCCGCCCTTGCAGTAGATGGCCATCGCATTGTAGATGATTATCATCGCCCCGAGCGTGACGATGAACGAATTGATCTTCGCCTTTGCCACGAGCAGGCCGTTGACCAGGCCAAGCGCGACGCCGGAAGCTGCCGCTACGGCCAGCGCGGCGGCCCAGCCAAGCTCGGGGGCCAGGCCCATCACGAGCATTCCTCCCAGCGTCATGGCCGAGCCGACCGACAGGTCGAGTTGCCCGGCCAGCAGGACGATTGTGAACCCGATGGCGGCTGGGAGATTCGTCCCGGCGCCCTTGAGGATGTCGGCGAAGTTGCGCGGCGTCAGGAAGTTCGGCGCGACGGCGCCCATGACGGCAAAGATGGCTGCGCACAGCAGCCAGACGCGCCAGCGATAGACCGTCGCCGCGGCCGAGCCTGCCGCCGAGATGCCGCCGCCGTCACGCATCGTCCCTGCCCGCCTTTCTTCGCGAGAATGAGTTGATCCCGACGACCAGGATGAAGACCGCGCCCTGGACGATGTTCTGCTGGAACTGGCCGATCGTGAACTCGCCGATCCGCACCAGCGACATCACGTTGTTCATCAGCGCGATTGCCATCACGCCGCCCATCACGCCGGCGATGTTGCCGCGTCCCCCGGCCAGCGTCATGCCGCCAAGCACCACCGCGGTGATGGTCTTGAAATCGTACCCGTCGCCGATGTACACGGCCCCGACCTTGTTGAAGCTCGTCAGCAGTATTCCCGCCACGCCGCTGGTCAGCGACGATATCACGAACGCCCAGGCCACGACGCGATTGACCGCGGCGCCGCTGAGCCTGGCCACTTCATAGTTCGAGCCGGTCAGCTTCAGGGCCGCGCCGTATCCGCTGTGCCGCATGACTGCGTGGCCGGCGACGGCGGCGATGATAAGCACGACAACCGGCAGCGGCACAACGCCGAAAACCGCGTGGTGGTAAAGGTCCAGGAACGCCCGCCCGGCGGCGGTGGCCTCGTCGGGATATATCTGCCGGCCCGCATATGCCCAGCGGATCACGCCGGACAGCACGCTCATCATCGCAAGCGTCCAGATGATCGGGTTGAGCCGCAAATAGCCGACGACCAGGCCGTTGATGATTCCGATGACCAGACCGGCCGCAAGCCCCGCGGCAAGGCTCGCGACAATGCCGTACTGCAACGCCCAGACCGCCACCGTGCCCGACAACGCCATGATGCCCGGTATCGACAGGTCAACGTAGTGTCGGCTGTAGGTTATGAACGCCACGCCAACCGCCACGATGCCCATCAGAGTTACTGCGCGGAGGGCGTTGAGGAGGTTCTCTGCCGCCAAGAACTCGCGGGAAATCCCGCAGCCGATGGCGAACAAAGCGGCTACGAGGATGTAGACGCCCAGCACGTTGAGCGTTTCGGCGAGCCGGCTCGACGCCAGTTCCCGGCCGTCGCCGCGGAGGATTTGTGCGGGCTCGGTCATGCGGGCGCGAGCCTCCCTTCGCCGTTGGCGGCAAGCAGCACGGCTGACTCGTCGGCCTGCCCGCGGGGGAGCTGGCCGATGAGGCGCCCGCCTCGCATGATGAGCACGCGGTCGCTCAGGCCAACCAGTTCCGGCAGGTCGCCGGAGATGAGGATCACGCACGTGCCCGCGTTGGCCAGTTCGGCGATTGCGCGGTGGATGGTCACCTTGGCGCCGACGTCCACGCCGCGCGTCGGCTCGTCGAGGATCAGCACCTTCGGGCAGGCTAAGAGCCATTTGCCAAGCAGGACCTTCTGCTGGTTGCCGCCCGATAAGGCCGAGGCCATGCGCCTGGGCTGGGGCGGGTTGATGTCCAGCGAGTGGATCAACTCGGCCAGGGTCGCCTCGCCGCGCCGCCGGCTGAAAAGCCCGAAGCGGCACAGGCGGGGGATGATGGCAGAGAGCATGTTCTCGCCCATGGTCATCCGCAGCGCCAGGCCCTGGGCCTTGCGGTCCTCGGTGAGGTAGGCCAGGCCGGCGGCGATGGCGTCGCGGTAGTTTCGCGGGCGTACGCACCGGCCGTCGAGCTCGATGCGCCCTGCGTCCAGCGGATCGATGCCGCACAGCGACCGCGCCAGCTCGCTCCGCCCGGCCCCGCTTAGCCCGCCGAGGCCGACGATCTCCCCGGCGGCGGCGCTGAAGGACACATCGTGAAAGAAGCCCCACCGGCTCAGCCCGCGGACCGCCAGGCGTACGGCGCCGGGGCTGCCGCGGCGCTGGCTGTAGAGCGTCGCGACGTTTCGGCCGACCATCATCTCGACCAGCCTGGCGCTGGTGACGTCGGCGATGTCCTCGGTGGCGACCTTCCGCCCGTCGCGAAGCACCGTCACGCGGTCAGCGATCTGGAGAACCTCCGGCAGGTGGTGGGAGATGTAGACGACGGCCAGGCCCTGGCGGCGGAGCCGGCGGATGATCTCGAAGAGCCGGGCGACTTCCTCGCGGCCAAGGGAGCTGGTGGGCTCGTCCATGACCAGGATGCACGGGTTGTTCGCCAGGGCCTTGGCGATCTCGACGAGTTGGGCCTCGTGCAGGCTGATTTCCTCGACGGGCGTGAGCGGGTCGAGGTCCAGGCCCACGCGGGCGAGGTGGCGGCGGCACTCGGCGAGCATCCGCCGGCGGTCCAGCAGGGGCCCCTTGCGCGGCAGGCGCCCGGCCAGGACGTTCTCGGCGATGCTTACCGGCCCGGCCAGGCTCAACTCCTGGTGGATCATCTGGATGCCGGCTGCCTTTGCGGCCGCGGGGGAGTGCAGAAGAACCGGCTTGTTGTTCAGGGACACCTGCCCGGTGTAGTCGTCGAACGCCCCGGCGAGAACCTTCATCAGCGTGCTCTTGCCGGCCCCGTTCTCGCCGATCAGCGCGTGGACCTCGCCCGCGCGGACGGCGAAATCCACGCCGTCAACCGCCAGCGTTCCCGGAAAGCGTTTCGAGACGCCCTCCATCCGCAAAGCTATGCCGATGTCGTCGCCGATGTTTGCCATTGGTGCTTCCACCCGGCCGGCGGCGCGACAGGCACCCAATACCGGCCCGGCCTTCGAGCGATGATAGACGACCCGCCAAGGCGTGAAAAGCGCAAAGGTAGGCGCTAAGATGAGCTTGTCCGACTGGCGTCCGGGTGTGAAAAAGCCCGACGAACGACGGGCGACATATGCTAGCGCACAGTGAAGCCGTGGGAAGATGTCGGCAGGGGATTGCTATTCATGCCCCGCCCGGCCGTGGTAAAGCGGCGGACGAGTGCGGCGTTTTCGGCGGGCTGGTCGCTGTAGCGGTCGTACATGCCGACGATCACCGCGTCGGCCGGCTTGATCGACGCGAAGGCCTGGGCGAAGGCCGCCTCGACCGTCTGGGGCCGGTCCGACAATCGTCCGGCCGCGAGGATCTTGAACGCCATACAAGGCTTTGGCGTCTGGCGAATGGCGCGGTACATGCGAGGCGGATCGTCGGCCAGGTACACCTCGCCGACGGGGATCGGCACGTGGCCCAGAAGCTTTTCCAGTTCGGCGGCGGAGCGATGGCGCTCATAGACACACGTCATGTAGAAATCGACATCCCAGCCGGCGGACTCGACGGCATCGACCACGTCGGGCATGTGCGTTGACACGCCGACCTGCAGGCCGGCATCGCGGACCTTCTTGAGGTAGTCCCGCACCTCGTCGAGCTTGCCGGCCTTGAAGAGCTGGTCGGTCGTCTCGCCGTGGTGGGCGATGGCGATGCACCCGCCTTTCGCCAGGGCGGCGACGGAATCGCTCGACGCGTCGTCAAGCGAGATGAAGTGCATCGCTCTGCCCTCGTCGACAAAGCGGCGGTAGAGCTCGAGGTTGTCCATCACGGCCTGCCAGCAGTTGATTCCCACGGCCTGGCAGTGCCGCAGGGTTCGCAGGATTTGCTGCGGCGTGAAGTACGCCCGCATCTCGGCGTTAAGGAAAGCCGACATGTGCGACCCGGCGTTGAACGTATTGGCCCCGCAGATGAGCCGGCTGATCGAGTGCGGGCCGAGCTTGATGTGCGGTAGTGCCGCCTCGCTCACGGCCGCGCCTGCGGCGCTTGTGGTGTTGGTGGGCATCCGCGATCTCCTTTGCTGCCCACAGCTTGCCATATCGCCGGCCCTCGCGTCAAGATCGGCCGGACAGATCGGGCGGACATACAAAGCGCCTCCCGGTTTCGTCACGAACGAAATCGCACTGGCAAAGGCGATGATTGCGGCGTAATCTGCAATGCCGGTTTGCCTGACGGCGTTATGCATGAAGACGGCTGGGCGCGGCGTGCGTTATATGTTCAGGACGCGATTCTATCTTTGACGGTTCGATGCGAGCCGACGGACGCGCCGGCGGGACGGTTCGGCCTGGCGGCTCGCCAAATGAAAGGAGCTCTCCCATGCGGGCACTTGCGATCGGGTTTCTGGCGGTGATAGTGGTGACGGCGATGGCGTACGTGACGATGGCCCAGCCGGGCGACGGCCGGCCGGGACCTGGACCCGGCGCGGGGCGCGAGCCGGCCAAGTTAACGAGCCCCGTAATGCCGAAAGACGAGGCCGAGAAGAAGATCCTCGACGTTCTGGAGGAGATGAACAAGAACGAGCGGGGCGGCATGATGAACGTGCCGATGGAGGACGGGCGGATCCTGCGGCTGCTGGCCGAGTCCGTGGGCGCCAGCCAGGTGGTTGAGATCGGCACGTCCAACGGCTTCTCGGGCATCTGGTGGTGCATGGCGCTTCGCAAGACCGGCGGCAAGCTGACGACCTTCGAGATCGACGCCACTCGCGCGGGCCTGGCTCGCAAGAACTTCAAGCGGGCCGGCGTGGATGAGCTGGTCACGCTCGTCGAGGGCAACGCTCACGTCGAGGCCCCCAAGCTCAAGGACCGGGATGTCAAGATCGACATCCTCTTCCTCGACGCCGACAAGGAAGGCTACATCGACTACCTGGAAAAGCTGCTGCCGCTGGTTCGGCCTGGCGGGCTGATCGTCGCCCACAACATGACGCCCCGCATGGCTGACCCGCGGTACGTCAAGGCCATCACGACAAACCCGGACCTGGAGACGATCTTCGTCAACATGCAGGCCTCCGGCATCGGCATCACGATGAAGAAGCGATAGGGCGCCCAGGAATTGCTATCCCTGGGCTTCGGTCACGGGCGAAAAATGACCGCAAACCAAGAGGCAACGGCGGCAGCGCAGGCGCCGCCGCGGCACCTGTCCATAGTCGACGCCGTGTGCGTCGTCGTCGGCATCGTCGTCGCCACGGGCGTCTTCAAGGCGCCGCAGTTGGTGGCGCTCAGCACGGCCGGGCCTTGGACCATGCTGGCGGCATGGGCCCTCGGCGGGCTTCTGTGCCTGTGCGGCTCGCTCACTTACGCCGAACTCGCCGCCGCGTGCCCGGGCGTGGGCGGAGAGTACCTTTACCTCTCGCGGTCGCTCGGCCAGACTGTCGGATTCATGTTCGTCTGGGCGAGGATGACGGTTATCCAGACCGGCGCGATCGCGGCGCTTGCGTACGTTTTTGGCGATTACGTGACGCGACTGATGGGCTGGGGGCCGAAAGGGCCGTTGCTCTGCGCCCTTGCGGCCGTGGCGGCGCTGACGGCGTGCAACGCCCTCGGCCTGCACGCGGGCAAGTGGACTCAGAATGCCCTGACGGTTGCCAAGGTTGCCGGGCTGGTGGCGATAACGGCCTTGGGGCTGATGTGCGGCAAGGCGCCACTGCCGGCCGATGCAGGCGCCGAGTTCGCCAAATCCTTCTCAGGCAGCCAGGTCAGCGCGTTTGGCCTGGCGATGGTGTTCGTTCTTTACACCTACGGCGGCTGGAACGAGGCGGCCTACGTTGCGGGCGAGCTTCGCGGCCGGGGGAGGAGCATGCTTTGGGTGCTGGTCGCGGGCAGCGTGCTGATTACGCTGCTGTACCTGGGCGCCAGCGTCGCGTACCTCCGGATACTGGGCTTCAACGGCATCCGTTCGTCGAGTGCCGTGGCCGCCGACGCGATGGCGGCGGTTCTGGGCGAGCGCGGGGCACTGGCGGTTGGCGTGCTGGTGGCCGTGGCGGCGCTGGGGGCCATCGACGGGTGCATTTTCACCGGCGCCAGGGCCATCTACGCATGGGGCGGCGACTATCCCGTATTCGGCGCGCTTGGTCGGTGGAACGGCCGGCTCGGCGCGCCGGTGGTCGCTCTGGCCGCACAGGGGGCCATCGCAATGGTGCTGATCCTCCTGCCCGGCCTGAGTGAAAGCCTCAGTGATAAGCTGGGCGACGGGTTCCAGGCGGCGGTCGAATACACAGCCCCGGTATTCTGGGCCTTTCTGCTGCTGACCGGCCTGGCCGTGTTCGTGCTGCGATTCAAGAACCCCACTGCCGACAGGCCCCTTGGACGCCGGGTGCCCCTGGCGACCGCAAGCGTATTGTGCGTGATGTGCGCCTACATGCTCTACAGCAGCCTTGCCTACACCAAGGCTGGCGCGCTGGCGGGCGTTGCCGTCCTGCTGGCCGGCCTGCCCGTCTACGCCATCGCGAGGTCGTACCAGGGGCGATAGGGAAATGGGAAATGGGAAATGGGGACAGGCTACTTTTTCGGCTGTCCCGGCAAGACATGACGCGGAAACAAGAGCGAAAAAGCAGCCTGTCCCCCTTTCTGTCCCATTTCTGTCCCCATTCTACGGCGCCTGGGTGAGCGAGAAGTCGTCCAGCAAGGCGGTGCCGGAGTGGCTGACGAAGCTCAGCCGCAGGTAGGTGTCGTACTGGGGGGTGGTCAATTCGAGCGTCACCTTCTGCCAGGCTGGGTTGTCGGCCTTGGCGACGGTGGATTTGTGGCGGCTGACCGGTGCGACGCCGCCATCCGGGGAGGCGTGGAGTTCCGCCGTAATGTAGGCCTCGCCGTGTGGCGCCAGCGGCTCGAAGTCGGGCGGCGTCTTGCCCTCGGTCGTCATCTTGCCGGCCTGGTCGTCGTAGGCCTGGCGATATGCCCCGCGGTCTTCGGCGGTCAGGTCCTCGGCCTTCATCATCGCCTCGATGGTGTACTTGCTGTCCGGGCGGAGTCGGATTCGCTGGATGTCCGGCGTGACGGAGAACCAAGGCACGTTCGGCTGAGTCTTGCCGTCGATGAGCAGGCACTTCTTGCCGGATGCCCCGCGGCCGGTCAGCAGTTTCGGCGGTGTTGTTTGCACCGACGATGCCGCGCCCCTGGCCGGCTGGGCAGACGCGGCCGGGGCTGTCGGCTCCGACCACGCCAGGCCCCTGACCGGCTGGGAGAAGGCGATGGGCTGGTCCTCGAAGTCCTCGGTGCGTCCGATTCGCAGCACGAGGCCCTGGCCTTCCGGCATGGCGGGCTTTGCCTGCTCGCGGAGGTGCGCGGCGAGCTCCGGCGGCAGCGCGAACAGGCGTTCGGTGAGCTTCCAGACCTGGCGGGCGCCGCCGGGATCATTGCGGACTTCCGGCGGGATGGGGACTCTCAGGCGGAGCGTGTTGGTTTGCGGGTCGAGCGTCATGTTGGCGTCCGGGCCGAGGCCCGAGAACGTGCGGCAGGGGCTCCAGGAGTTCTGGCAGTTCAGCCAGGCCACGAACCCGCCGTCGCGCAGCGTGAGCGGGCCTGCCGCCGCAAGGTGAGCCATGGCGGCGGTGTTGTTGGCGTAGGCCTGCACGTCGGCGGTCCCGGCCGGGGTCAGGACGGTCTTGTCGTACACCCACTGGTTGGGCCAGGGCTGGAACGAGCCGCTGCACGCTATGTCCGTGGTGAACTCTTTGGTTTTCGGGTCGGGCCGGCGGAAGGTCACCACTGTGGCGCCCTCGATCATGTAGCCGAGCTGCGGGTGAACGCTGATGGCGTACTTCTTGATGACCTCCACCGGGAAGCGGGGGCTGGCGCGGGTGAGGGTCATCGTCGAGCCGCCGACGCTGAAGCTGTCGGATCGCGCGATGTTGCTGGCGCCGCTGTCATCGTAGCTGACGAAGCGGGGCATCAGGCACTGCGTGGGCAGCGCCGGGCCGCGAAAGGTGTCCAGGAGGTACCGCGTCGGCGGCCCAAAGCTGGTCGGGGCCGTGCCGACCGTGAAGCCCAGCAACTGGATATGGTCGTCCGGGATCAGCGCGACGTATCGTGTCCCGTCCATCGCCAGGCGCCACGTCCGCTTTGTCGGCCCGGCCGGCTCGTTGAAGGTGTAGGTCTGCTGCGTGAAATGGAAATCGGGCTTGTAGCCGTGCCAGCGGGCCGGCAGGGCCAGCTTGCGCGCGAGGTCGTCGATCTCGTCGGCCCAGGCCGCACCCGGCATCACCGACGCGACAACCGCCAGGGCCACAAAGCATGTCAGGCGTTTCATGCTGCGTGCATCCTTCACAACCTATTCGGATTTCGTGCTTCGAGATTCGGGTTTGCCGTTACCGGGCTCCGGGAAAGTCACGGTAACGTGCTCGCCGGCGAGCCGGGTCGATGGGTTGGGCAACTCCACGCGGACCTCCAGTGTCTCGCTGGCGGGGTCGGCCACGCTGGAAACGTGGATGACCTTGCCCTCGGCCGGGGCTGCCAGGCCGGGAAGTTGGACCAGGGCCTTGCCCCCGGCCGTCAGACGCCGCCCGATGTCCAGCGGGACCGGCGTGTCGATCCACAGCGGATCGACGTTGACCAGCCGAAGCACCGGCGCCAGGGTGTTGACGGACTCGCCGGCCTTGGCGATGACGCGCTCGATCTCGCCGTCGGCGGGGCTGGTCAACCGCATTCGGTCGAGGTCGAGCCTGGCCTGTTCGTACTTGCCGACGTCCTGCTCGTGTTCGAGTTGTGCCGCGGCGACGTCGATTTCCGCCATGGCGGCCTCGAACTGGGCGTCCTCGAGTTCGCGCGGCGGGGCGGCCTTGCTGGTGTATGCGTTCTGCACCTTGTCCAGCACGGCCTTGGCTCGCTGGCACTTGAGCTGGGCGGCGCGGATGGCGGCGGTGTTGTCCGCCCTGGCCTTGAGCAGGGCCAACTGCTTCTGCTCGACGGAGTCATCGAGTCGGGCCAGCAGTTCGCCCGCGCGGACCTTCTGGCCCTGGCGGACGAGAACCTTCGCCAGCCCTCCCGCGCGGGTGAACGAGAGGGTCAAATCCTCGCTTGGGGCGGTGATGGCCTTGATGGCCTCGGCGGCTCCGGCTGCCCAGGTCCACCCCGACAGGGCGCCCAGGGCCAGCGCCAGGATTACAGCGAACCGGCGGTGCATCATGGCGAGTGCCCTTTCCCCGGCCGCACCCGGCTTGTGGGGCTTGGCCGAAAACGCCGAAAGTCTCCGACTGGGCGGAGACTCTCGGAACTTCGATACAGTTGTCACCGCCCGCCTGGGCCGGCGGCGGTTACTTGTTGGCGCTTGCCCAGCGGTCAATTGTCTTTGTGGCATCGGCCTTGGCCGGCGGCAGGGCGGCGGAGGTCATGGCCCGCTTGGCGACGGCGTCGGCGGCGGCTCGCCCGGCGGGGGTGGTCGCGGCAGGGCTGCTCGGGGCAAAGGTCGTCGGCTTGGCCGGGGCAACCATCATCTGCTGGTAAGCCGAGGCGGCGGCTGTCTTGCCGGATGCCTCGGCGGGCTTGGCTGTGTTGGCCGGCGTGGCCGGGGCCGCGGCGGGTTTGGCTGCGTTGGCCGGCGTGGCCGGGGCCGCGGCGGGCTTGGCTGCGTTGGCCGGCGTGGCCGGGGCTGCGGCGGGCTTGGCTGCGTTGGCCGGGGCTGTAGTCTTGGCCGGGGCCGCGGGTGTTACAGGCGCGGCGTGATTGTCGGGCTTCTTGCTGATGTTGAGCACGGGCAGGCCGGCATTGTCCTGCGCCCGGTTGATCTCGATATCCTCGTACTTCAGCAGCGTGCCCTGTGCCCGCTGGAGGGCGATGGCCGCCACGTTGTAAAGGACGGAGCTTCGGGTGAATTGACCCTCGGCATCGGCGCAGCGGTCCTGGGCGTCGACCAGCAGTTGCAGATAGCCGGAGGCGGGCTTTTCGGCCCCGCCGGAGGAATCCCACCGCTTGGCCAGGACGCGGACATCTTCCTCGGAGGCCTGGAGGGCTTCGTACCTGGTGGCCATCTCACGATAAGCCGTCATGACTTCGCGCGCGGAAATCTTGACCTCCAGCAGCACGGTATCCACCGTGGTCTGGATATCCGCCAACTGCTGGCGGATCTCCAGGCGGCGCCGCAAATAGACGGCCCTTGCGGTGTTGTTCTCGACGGGGTAGTCGAGTCTCAGCCCGACCAGGAAGCCCGGATGGGCGTCGCCCTTAAACTGATCGTCGAAGCCGTCGGCGAACCCGCCGGCCTTGTCCAGGCCCATCAGGGACGAGGCCAGGATGAGGTCCAACTGCGGCAGCAGCTCGTTCTTGGAGATGCTCTTCCTGATGGCGGCGGCCTTGAGCTGGAGGAATGCCTGGAGGATCTCCGGGCGGTTTTCCAGCGCGGTGGCGGCGGCCTGCTTCATGTCGATCTTGATTGGCCGCAGGGACGGGGCGTTGGCCGGCAGCAGTTCGGCCTGGGGGCTCGGCAGCAGCGTCGGGTCGTCCAGCAGGGCCTTGATGCGGTCCTCGGCGTTCTTGACGGCGACTTCCGCCCGGACGAGGTCCGCCCGCCGCTTGGACAGTGCGGCCTTGGCTCGCATGCGGTCGCTTTCAATCGAGTCGATGTCCTTTCGCTGCTCCAGCTTGGCCACCACGTCGGCTGTGTCCTTGACGAGCTTCTGCGTCTGGAGGCAGGTGGCGCGGGCGAAGTAGAGGTTCCAGTACGCCTGGTTGATCGACATCAGGTGCCCCTCGGCCTGGCGGATGAACTCGTTGCGCGCTATCTCGGTGTCGATCTTGGCGATGCGGATGTGGGCGCGGTTGTACTCGCAGCCCGCTCCGCGAAGCAGCGGCTGGTTGATCGTCAGGGCAAGCGTGGCCGACACCTGGCTATGGGGGTCGAAGCCCATCGAGTTGCTCGTTGTGCGGCGGAGTTCCTGCGAGAGCGTAACGTCGGCGCCGCTTAAGTATTTCTTGCGGATGCCCGCCTCGGCGCGCATGTCCCACTGTTTGAAGCGGTCGTCGAGCGAGCCGGTCTTCAGCGACGAACTGACCGGCTCGTTGGTGTACTCGTAGGCAGTCTCGGCGAACAGGTGCGTGTCAAACGCGCCCCTGGCCTCCTGGATGCCCGTCTCGCGGATCAAGGGAATGTCGCTGAAGACCCTGATCTGAGATGAGTGCTCCAAAGCCCTGACGTAGAGGTTTTCCAACGTGTAGGCGGCGGGCCTGGAGCCTTCGAAGAGCTTGGCGCAAACAGGCTCGGTCCACCACGGGGTGAAGTCGGCCGGCATCTTCGGAGGCGCACCGCTGGTCGGAAGGTGCTTCTCGGCCTGCGAGAGTTCGGCGATCTGCTGGTGGAAGCTGTTGGCGAGGCGCTGCTGCGTGGCGTGCCCGAAGGCCTGCTCATCCTTCTCGAAGCGAGCCTGGCATGA
>CAYOBS010000075.1:0-12837 GCA_964402305.1 uncultured Planctomycetaceae bacterium
CCGTGCCCCTCAAGCCGGCCCCGCGTGATGGGGTACTCGCGCAGGATGCGGCTGACCTCGATCACGCCCCAGCCCGCCGCCTTTCAACGCGGGGTCAATGTGCTCGGCTCTTGTCTCGGCTTCGTTCATGGCTGGTCAATGCCGCCTTCCAGGGCCTTCTTGATGTGGCGGTCGAAGTCGGACTCGAACAACCGGTCCTGCACGATCCGGTACTTCTCAAACTCGCTCTCGGCAAATGCCTTGGCGACCTCCTGGCTCACCTTGCCCGGATTGTCGAGGATGTCCCGCTCGTTGAACTGGAGGAAGGCGTTCAGCTTGCCGGCCCAGTCCTTCATTGTCATGGGGATGTTCCGCTCGGCCTGATCCTCGGCATAATCAAGATACATCGTCACGAACCGGTCCAGCGACCTCAGTTCCTGCTCGGTCAGGTAGTTTTTGGCGACAGACACATCCGGCTTGAGGATCTTGCCGTGTGGAGCGTTCTTCCACGTAATCAGGCCCATCTTCTCCTTGTTGCTGTCCGCCCGTTCCACGATCAGTTCCGCGGCGGTTCGCCCATGAATGGCAAAATGGAGCTTATTCTGCACCGTGGCGAAAAAGGTCTGCGTGATTTCCGCATCCAGGTTGTAGTCCATCGACGTGGCATAGATGTCGGTGATCTTCTGGTAGAACTTCCGCTCGCTCGCCCGGATTTCGCGGATCTCGGCCAGCAAATTCTCGAAATACGCCTTGCTGAAGAAAGAGCCGTTCTTGAGGCGCTCCTTATCGAGCACGTAGCCGCGAATGGCATAGTCGCGCAGCACGCCGGTGGCCCACTGACGGAACTGAATGGCGCGGCCGGAGTTCACCCGGAAACCAACGGCGATTATGGCGTCGAGGTTGTAGAACTTTGTGACATACTCCTTGCCATCCTCGGCAGTATGTCGGAAATCCCGACATACTGCTTCTTCATCGAGTTCTCCGGCCTGAAAGATGTTTGTCAGGTGCTCGGCGATCGTGCTGCGCCCCTTGTCGAAGAGCACTCCGATGAGCTTCTGCGTCAGCCAGACGGTTTCTTCCGCCACGCGGACCTCGATGCCGTCCTCGCCCGCCTGCCGGGTGAAGATCAGGAACTCGGCGGTGCTGTTGCGGATTTGGAGTTTCTTTTCTTTGCTCATGGTGTTGCTCTTAAAGTTCTCCGCTATGCTTCCATCTTCTTTTCCTTCTTCTTCTACTTCGCCGGGCAGGTCACCCTAAAGCCGACGTTGTAGACCTTTTGCCACTTGGGGTAGCTCAGGCGAAAGGCGCTGGTGGCGCTGAAGGGCCTGTCGGCCCAGGAGCCGCCGCGACATCTCCAGCAGCCGCTCGACATCCGCCGGCTGAACGGAGAACCGGACCATCACGGTCGCCACCGCGCTGTCCTTGCCTATCGTCGTCACAATCCCGGCCTCCCAGGCATTTTTTCTTGGCATACCAATCCAACCGCGTCCCGGCCTCGGCAAGATTATACGCCCAAAGGCCGCCAAGAAAAGCATAAGGTCCGCCGTGGAATCGCTGCCCCCTACCGGCCCATAACCGGACAATTCCTGGGCGCAGACCCTTGACGCCCCCGCGCCGAGCCGCTAGTATCTACTGGTTGCCGACGCCAACGGCATCGTTGGCCCGGCGATGACAATCTCGGGGCGTGGCGCAGCTTGGCTAGCGCGTCCCGACGGGAAGGTCGCCCGTAACGGCAACGACAACATGAACGAAATACAACTTCGGGGCGTGGCGCAGCTTGGCTAGCGCGTCCCGATGGGAAGGTCGCTCGTAACGGCGACGACAACATGAACGAAATACAACTTCGGGGCGTGGCGCAGCTTGGCTAGCGCGCTTGACTGGGGGTCAAGAGGTCGCAAGTTCAAATCTTGTCGCCCCGATGTAACGGGCGGGAGGCCGCCGGAACCCCGGCGGCCTCTTGTGCATCAGGAGCCCTCGGCGATGTTTTGGGTCTACATCCTGCGAAGCGACAAGACGGGCGGATTGTATGTCAGCAGAGGCTGAAAAGAGATCGCTGTATGTCGGAAGTCCACGAAAGAGCGGGCTATTGATATTGGCCGCGTGGGTTCTTTGCGCGGCCGGCTGCGGCCCAACAATAGAGACGCGGACGGCCGCTTGGCCGAATGGACAGTTGCGAGCAAAGGAGACATACTACCTCCACTCCTCTGGTGCGAGGGTTATGCACGGCGTCTCGACGTACTGGGATGAGCGCGGTTCTGTTGTTGCGGAAGGCACGTGGCAACACGGAAAACCAATGGAGGGGGTGTGTTGGATACCCGCCGCGGGGGATGCCGGAAGTTGGGGCGGACTGGGCCATTTTGAGAAGTTCAAAGGAGGCAAGTCTCTTGGCAAAGTGCCCGGCTCGCCGTAGAACTCCCTCGGGCTGACAATCGCAATGCCATGGCGATGCTTCCCAAACGACCCTCACGAAATGGCCTCGAACACATCCTCATCCGTCAGGATGCCCTGCGCCTCGGCAAAGGGCAGCGTTTCCCGGCGGAGGGCCTGGAACTTCTCAATGGCCAGGTATCGCCGCGGCGAGTCGCGCACCACCTCGCCGGCGGGCCGATGCTGCCGTGTGCAAAGCTCCTGCAATTCATCCCGCAGGGCGTCCGGTATTCGAATGTTCAGTGTATTTCCCATGTATTACATTGTACCACAACGCGGGCGTGACCCGCAAATGCTGAATGAAGAATGCCATCAATGCCACGAATGCCAGGGCAGCCGCGGAATGTCGTCGCAAGATGGGGGCTCCCTGAAGCGGGCCGGCTTGCTCGCTTCAACGAGCAGGTGTGTCAGGCGTGTTCGGTCTGATCCGGCGCCTGGCTGGCGGCGGAGTCAGGCTTGTTCTCACCAGCTTGCGAGCTCTCGCCCGTGTCGAGCTCTTGTTCGCCTGCCTGGGGGTTCTCGCCGGAATCGGGCTTCTTGTCACCTTGTCCGCCAAGTCCACCTTGTCCGACCTGCCCGGCGGGCCTTTTTTCAGCGGGCTTTTTACGCGGGGCCTTGGCGGCGGGCGGCGGCGGGGCCTGGAGCGGTTCGAGGTCGACCAGCGGTATCTGCATCTCGAAGATGCCTGACTGCACGACGGCCAGGTCCTTGTCGGCCTGGATGCGGATAAGCGTCGCCCGCTTGTGGAACGGCACGACGTAGACCTGCTGGCCTGGTTCGAGTGCCAGCAGTGCCTTGATCTTCGCCTCGGCGGCCCGGCCGGCGACTTGCACCCGGTCCATGGGGCGGTTGGGCGCTTCCTTCGGCTGGCGCTCGCCGGCGGCGGGGCCTTGCTGCCCATGCCCGGCATGAGCAGCCTGGGCGCCTTGCGGCTGGCGCTGCTGGCCTTGACCGTAGCCCTGCCCCTGCCCTTGGCGTCCCTGTTCCTGACCTTGTCCCTGTCCCTGGCCTTGGCGCTGAGCTTGCCCCTGTCCCTGGTCTTGGCCCTGGCCTTGCCCTTGACGGCCCTGCCTGGCGGCGGCGGGCTGATCTTCCCGCCCCTGCCGCTCCTCCCGTCCCTGCCGGCCTCGCTGGCGGGAGCGTTCGTCGGCCCCGTCTCCGCGCCGCGGGCCTTGGCGCGACTCATCCGGGCCGCCCTGCGGTTCGCGGAACCGCTGCCCCCACGGGCCAGTCTGCGGGAAGATGTCCTGGATCGACAGCGTAATCTCCCCCTCAGCCGTCTCGACGGTCGCGCGCAGGCCCGGCAGGTCCGCCTGCCTGAGCACGCCCTTGCCGGGCTTGCGGGCGATGGGCACCTCGTCGCCGATCTTCATCCGCGCGATGGCGCCCAGCCAGGCGTCGAACTGCCGCGCACGGAGCTTCTGCTGTTGGAGCGAGCGGTGATATTCCTCGCGCACGTGCTGGGCCTCGCAGCGGATTGCCTCGGTCTGGCTGGCCTGGTCGAGGATCTGCTGGCGCAGGGCGGCGATCTGCTCGCGCACCGCCTGCTGGCCGAGGTCCGGCATGAGTTGCTTGAGCGGGACCTCGATCTGCACGGCGTTTTCCGTCTCGACGACGGCAATCTGCCGGTGGAGTTCCAGCCGCACGAGCCGGCCTGGCTTGCCAAGCGAGGCAGCCACCACCTCGTCGCCAGGCCGAAGCTCGCCCAGCGACGCCAGCCAGGTCTCGAACTCGCCCTGGAGCCGGTGGAGGTCAGCCAGCTTGGACTCGTAAGTCTCCTGCTGGCACTTGGCGGCAAGTTCGGCCTGCTGTGCATGTGCGCGTGCCTCCTCGGCCACCTGCCGGGCCTGGCCTGTGGCGCGGATGGCCTTGCGGAACTGCTTGCCTGTGGAGTCCAGGTGGCCTCTGGCGGCCGCGACGACGCGTTTGCTCATCCCCAGCCGCTTTGCCACCTCGATGGCGTGGCTCTCGCCCGGCGTGCCGATAAGCAGGTGGTACGTCGGCGACATGGTCTTGGTGTCGAACTCGACCGAGGCGTTGTCCACGCGCTCGTGATTGAACGCGTACGCCTTGAGCACGCTGAGGTGCGTGGTGACCATCGCAAGGCAGCGCAGCTCGAGCAGCTCGTCGAGTATCGCCTGGCCGATCGCGCCGCCTTCGTCGGGGTCCGTGCCGCTGCCGAGCTCATCCAGCAGCACCAGGCTGCCGGAGTCGGCCTTGCTCAGGATGTGCCGGATCCGCTGGATGTGCGCGCCGAACGTGCTGAGCGACTGCTCGAGCGACTGCTCGTCGCCGATGTCGATCAGCACGTCGCGGAAGACCGGCATCGTCGAACCCCGCCTGGCCGGGATGTGCATGCCGGACTGGGCCATCAGCACCAGCAGGGCGACCGTCTTGAGAGCCACCGTCTTGCCGCCGGTGTTCGAGCCGGTGATGACCAGTATGTCGAAGTCGCTGCCAAGCCGAACGTCGATGGGCACGACGCCGTGGCGCTGCTCTGCCGGCACACCCTGGCGCTGCCGGCGGCGGGCCTGGTCAAGCAGCAGCGGGTGGCGGGCGTCGCTGAATTGCAGGCTCCCGCGCTCGACGACCTCCGGGCAGGTGAAGTCGAACTGGTAGGCGTACTGGGCCTTGGCGGCGATGAGGTCCACCTGCCCGCAGGCGTGCATGGTGGCGGCCATCTCCTCGGTCCGCCCGTGAAGGCGGATGGCGAGCATGTTCAGCAGCCGCTCGACCTCGCGGCGCTCGTCGAAGTACAGGTCGGCAAGGTGGTTGTTCAGTTCCACCGAGGCGTTGGGCTCGACGAACACCGTGGCGCCGGTGTTGCTGGCGCGGTGGACCACGCCGGGCAGCCGGCCGCGGTTCTCGGCCTTGACGGGCAGCACGTACCTGTCGCCGTGCAGCGTTACGGTTGCGTTCTGGAGCAGCGGCGCGACCTCGGGGTCCTGGAGGTAGCCGTAGATCACGTCGTGGATCTTGCGGGTTGTAGAGTCGATCTCCAGCCGCAGCCGGCTGAGGCGTTCGGAGGCGGTGTCGAGGATGGTCCCGTCGGGCGCTATGACTTCGTTGATGGCCTTGATCTCGCCGTCGAACCGGCCCACGCCGCCGGCCAACTCGTGGAGCAGATCAAGCTTTTCGGGCAGCTTGTCCAGCCAGGTCCGCAGGTTGCCGGCGCCGGTCAGGGCCGAGGCGATTTTCGCGAAGTCCTCCCCGCCCGCGCCGCCGGACGGCACGGCCTTGGCAAGCTGCGCGTGTATGTCCGCCAGACCGGCCAGCGGGGGCAGGGAGATGTCGCGGACGGCCTCGACCATCTGCGTAACCTGCCGCAGCCAGCGGTTGATCGTCTCGGGGTTTCGCGAAGGGCTAAGCCGCACCGCCAGGGCCCTGCCCAACTCGCAACTGCAAAACTCGCCCAGGATGCGGCGGACTTCGTTGAACTCAATCTTGTTGAATGTAAAAGGATCCACTGCCTGGCCTCTCCACGAGGAATGATGAATGTGGGATTATATCCCTGATTCCCGGCCCGCAAGCAATAAAAACCATGCGGTTGCGGAACCTGGAACTCGGGGATTGGGGAATGCCGCCCGCCGCGTGCCTGGGGACAAGCCCATAGGTCTTATAGGACCTATAGGACCCATGTTCACCCGCCCCGCGTGCCTGGGGACATCGCCTGCCGCCTTTAGCCTGTAGCCTGAAGCCTGAAGCCTGTAGCCTGTACTGTTGCCTGATTCCAAACCCGGCGCTTGAACGTGCGCATGAAAAGGTATAGGCTGTATGCAAGGTCGGGCCTGGAAGCCCGGCCAGGGTCAAGGAAAGGATATATCTATGCCATGGGTAATAGTTCTCGGCGTACTGGTGATGCTGCTGTTGCTGGCGATCTACACGTACAACACCCTGGTGACCAAGCGTGTAAGGTGCCGCGGCGCGTGGAGCCAGATCGACGTTCAACTCAAGCGCCGCTACGACCTGATCCCCAACCTCGTCGAGACGGTCAAGGGCTACGCCTCCCACGAGAAAGAGACGCTCGAGCGGGTCATCCAGGCCCGTAACCAGGCCATCGCCGCGCAGGGCGTCGCCAAGCAGGCCGAGGCCGAGAATATGCTCTCGGGCGCGCTGAGGCAGCTTTTCGCGCTGTCCGAGGCCTATCCCAACCTCAAGGCCAACGAGAACTTCGCCCAGCTCCAGGAGGAGTTGACCAGCACGGAGAACCGGATATCCTTCGCCCGGCAGCACTACAACGACGTTACGGCCGGCTACAACACGGCCTGCCAGACGTTCCCGAACAACCTCCTGGCCGGGATGTTCGGCTTCAAGCTCGAGGAGTTCTTCGAGCTTGAAGAGCCTGAAATGCGAGAGGCCCCGAAGGTCCAGTTCTGATGGCCGGCGAGACGTTCCACGATCAGATCGCCCGCAACAAGCGGAACAGCATCCTGCTGATCGGCGTGTTCCTGGCGCTCTTTGCGGGCCTGGGGCTGCTTATCGGCATGGTCTGGGGCCGCGGCAGCAGCAGGTTCGGCATAATCGTTGCCGTCGCGGCCGGGGCGCTGGCATTCGTGCTGACGCTGGCGAGCTACTACGCCGGGCCGGCAGCGCTGCTGGCAATGAGCCAGGCCCACGAACTCAAACGCGAGCAGGACCCGCAATTGTTCAACGTCGTCGAGGAACTCTGCATCGCCGGCGGGCTGCCCATGCCGCGGATTTACATCATCGACGACACCGCAATGAACGCCTTCGCCACCGGGCGGGATCCCCGGCACGCGGTCGTGGCGATTACCACGGGACTTCGCACCCGGCTCAATCGCGATGAGCTCCAGGGCGTGATGGCCCACGAGCTGAGCCACGTGCGGCACTACGACATACTCTACGCGACGCTGATGGCAGTGATGGTCGGCGTGCTGGTGATGCTCTGCGACGTCTTCCTGCGGAGCATGTGGTACGGAGGCTCGCGGCGCCGCTCCAGCCGGGGTCGCGACTCCGGCGGCGGGGCCTTGCAGATCGTGCTGCTGGTAGTCGCGCTGGTGCTGGCCATCGTCGCGCCGATCCTGGCGAAGATCATCCACATGGCCCTGTCGCGTCAGCGGGAGTACCTGGCCGACGCGGGCTCGGTCGAACTGACGCGCAACCCCAGCGGCCTGGCCTCGGCCCTGGCCAAACTCAGCGGCGACACCGAGGTGCTCGAAGTGGCCAATCGCGCCACCGCGCCGCTCTACATCATCCACCCGATCAAAAAGTTCGAGGCCCGCGCGACGAGCATCTTCTCCACCCACCCGCCAATCGAAGACCGCATCAAGAGGCTGATGGCGCTGACAGCGTAGCGATTGCGGATTGCGGATTGTCCCGGCGCGCCGGGACGGATTGCGGATTGCAGATTGGGGGACTGGAAGCTCTCGCTGTTTCTCGAGCCCCGAATGGGGCGATCCCGGCGCGCCGGGAGGGGTGACCGGAGGGAACCCCCGGAACCCAGACCAATAAAGAAACGAGCCCCGGCAGGGGCGATGGCGAAGGTGTGTTTTGCGGACTCGCCATCGCCCCATTCGGGGCTCTGGAAGAAAAAACATCGTTTCCGGGGGTTCGCGAGTACGCTCGCCCCCGGCTATTCGCCATCGCCCCATTCGGGGCTCGAGAAAGAGAGAGAGTTCCCCAATCCCCAATCCCCAATCCCCAATCCGCAATCCTCAATCCGCAATCCGCAATTGGACGCCCCGTCCCCTTCCTGCCGATAATGCCCGTATGAGTTCCGCTCCAACAAACGATCATCCCGGCCCCATAGCGGAGGTCGTCGGGTTCCTCTGCCGCTGGCTTCTGCTGGGCGGCGCGGCGGCGCTGATTGGCCTGGTGGCATGGGAGAGCCTGCTGGCGACCGTCGCCGTCAGCCAGGATATTCACTGCCGGTTCATAGTGCCGGATTGCATCGGGCGGGCCAGGATCGAGCCGCCCAGCCTCTGTTACCAGCCGGGCCTGCTCGTCGGCCGGGGGCCGGCAAGCGGCCTGCCGGCGGTCCTGGCCATCCGCCAGGCCGAGCCGATAACGATGGGCCTTATCAACTCCCCGGAGGACTTCTACATTTACTGGCCGGGCTGCCAGGCCGGGGCCGTGCGGGCCGTTTGCGTGGGCGCCCCCTACAGCTCGCTTGCCTTCCAGCGGCAGACCGCGTGCGTCCTGGGCGTACACGATGGGCGCCAGGTGACGCTCGTCGACGCCAGGCTGGCCCCGCCCCGCGGAAAGACGCCCCTGGCTGCCTGGCAACAGGCGCTGGCGGCAATGGCTAGGCTTGGCGACGTGGCATTGTTCTGCCAGGCCGCCGACCCGGCCGAGTATGAGGCCCTGCTGGCCGACTACCGCCACGCCGGCGGCAAGCTGCCGGTCCTCTACAGGCCGGAAAAGATGCCCTACCTCTTCAGGCGAGTCGCCTCCGACCTCGCGCGACCCCAACGAAATGGCATGAGCATTGTCACCGGCGAGGCCCGGCTTGCCGACCAGGCCGCCGGGGAGGGCTTCGCCGTCCACCTGATCGGCCCGCCCGCGGCGGCACCGAATGCGGCGGCGCCCAAGGCGCCCGCGCGAATCGTGCATCATGCCACGCTCGATGAGTTCAAAGATTCCCTGCCCCCGCCGCCGATACAACGGTAGAATGTTTTACAAACAACTCCGCAACGCGGCCGGCCCTGGGCACCGGCCGCAAACCGAAGGATCGGCCATGACCGTGCGGCGAAGATGGATGTCGCTCCTGCTGCTGGGCTGCGTGCTTGCCGTGCCACGCTGCGATTCGCGGCAAAACGCCGAGCTTGACGGCCTGGCGGTCCACAACCTGGACCTCTCCCGCGACGCCGTGGCGGGTCCCCTCTCGGCCGACCCGCGCCGCGGGCAAGTAGTCGCGCCGGACGGGCGATGGGAGCCGGGGGCGTATCGACCCTGGCGGCACATCGTGATCCATCACAGCTCGAGCCGCGCCGGCAACGCGGCCTTGTTCGACGAGTGGCACCGCGCCCGCGGCTGGGACGTCCTGGGCTACCACTTCGTCATCGACAACGGCGACGGCGGGCCTGACGGCTACGTCGAGGTCGGCCAGCGCTGGGGCGTCCAGAAATGGGGCTCCCACACCGGCAACACGCCCGACAACGAGTACAACAACTTCGGCATCGGCATCTGCCTGGTCGGCGACTTCGCCGTCGACGAGCCGACACCGTCCCAACTTGCGTCGCTGCGAAAGCTCGTCGCCTTCCTGGCCGAGAGGTACGACATCGGCCCTGGCCACGTCATCGGCCATCGCGACGCCCCAAACGCCAACACCACCTGCCCGGGCGACAGCCTGTGGCGATATGTCCACGGCCCGCTGCGCGGCGAACTCGCCGCAAAACTGGCCGCGAGGAACGCGAGATGACCACGCCGGGACCCGTTGAGAAGTCCTGTGAGGAATCCGCCGCCAAGCTTGCGTCTTCGCAAGCATGTGTTTGGCCCCGGCATGATCCTATCTGGCGGCATGCGCCGCGAAAACGCGAAGCCTTTGGAGTGCGGCGTCAGACCCTGCGAAGCAGGGGCGCCGTCGCCGCTTTGGATCGCGCCTGTGTATCGCATCTTGTACACATACGAGCCAAAGCGGCGATGGCGCCCCGACTGCGTCGGGGCTTGACGCCGCACTCCAAAGGCTTCGCGTTTTCGCGGCGTTTGGCACAAACCGGCGAGAGGTACTGCATAGCCCGCGAATGCGCGGACATCGCGGCATACTATTTGACCGTCCGATGATTATTGCCCGCCGCCGGGGGCGTGGATACAATTTACTTGCCGCTGATGCGGCAGGATAACTGGGCCAATGGGGCCTGAGACAGTTCTTGTCGCTTTGACTGGGGAGACATGCCATGCACGGCGAAGCGAAACTGACACTCGGCGGAGTCCTGCTGATCGTGGGCGTGCTGGTAATCTTGGTGGTTTGTCTGTGGGTATCTGGTGAGTATTTCACGGAGGACTGCAGAAGAACCGTGTGCATGTCGAACCTGAAGGGCATTCGCAGCGCTATTGAGCTCTACAGATCCGCCAACGGCGGCGCCTACCCGTGGTTATACGACACTATCACTGGCTGGGACACGACGCCAGTCGGGACCAACCGCAACGTCAACCCGTTCGGCACTAAGGACAACCCGAACAACCCCACGCCGCGAAGTATCACGTCGTTGATGTTCATGATTGTCCGGCAGGATCAGCCACCGGGGTTGTTCCGCTGCCCCGGCGACAAGAACAACTTGTTCGACCCCAATTCCCAGGTAAGCGTGCCTGTCGATGGCGATTTGAAAGAAGGCGAATACTACTGGGACTTCTCCAGGTCGGAGAATGTCAGCTACTCCTGGCAGGCGCCGATATGGAAAGATGGGCGCTTCTACCAGGACGCCAATCATGCTCTGGTTGACACGGCCATTTGCGGCGACATGACCCCGGCCGCAGTGAACCCAGCTTGGAAATCGGCGGATGTCTCGAAACTCGCCAGTTCAGCCATCGCGGCCCAAAACAGCCCCAACCACAAGGGCAAACAGAACAACATCCTGATGATGGCGGGAGACATCAGGCCAATAGAGCGGCCGGATATCGTAGTGGACCCTACTGTGCCAGTGAATGACAACATCTACACCGCTGGCGGCAGTGAGGCCAACGCGAGCCAGTGGCAAGGCTCAACGAGCCTGGACATCCGCAAGCACCTCTCGACGCGCGACACGTTCCTGATCGGCCCTGTGGGGCGCAAGGCGGAGTGAGAACCGAAAGAAAAGGAAGGCCAGGCGATCATCGCTATGATACCTGCGGTCCGTTATACCTGCGGTCTTCTTCCAGGCGACACATCGCCGTGGTCCTGGCTTTGGCCCTTCGCCGGGGCCAACACATCCTGGCCGGCCCGGCCGCTGGAACTGGTTCTTCTTCCTACTTCCTGACTACTTCTTACCACGACAGCGCAACTTAGGCCAGTTTTCCATCTATAACGGGCGGTTTCTCGAAGGTTGGGCAACCGGGCGTCCTTGGCGGAAACGCCCATGAAACCGGGATCGGATACGTAGTCGCCAGCTTCTTGGGCGAAGGCAGTGAAACAAACACTGGGGCACTCTTGAAAATCACAATATATTATCCTGCATAACACCTTACTAAAGAATGGCTTACATTCACTAACAAAAAGTAAGTCGCGCTGTCGTGTTACTATTTACTGCTTCTTCCTACTTCTTCGCCTTCTTCACCTTCTTGCCCTTCTTTGCCGGGGCCTTCTTGGCCGGCGCTTTGGCCTTGGCGGCTTTCTTCTTCTTTGCCGTGGCCTTTTTGGCCGGGGTGTGCCTGATGGCGGCCTGGGCGGCAGCAAGTCGGGCTACCGGCACGCGGTATGGCGAGCAGGAGACGTAGTTGAGCCCGGTGATGTGACAGAACTCGATACTGCTGGGGTCGCCGCCGTGCTCGCCGCAGATGCCAAGCTTGAGGTCCTTGCGGACCTTCCGGCCCTTCTCGACGGCGATCTCGATGAGCTTGCCGACGCCGCCGCGGTCGAGGACCTGGAACGGGTCGTACTCGTAGATGCCCAACTCGACGTACTGCTTGAGGAACCTGGCCGCGTCGTCGCGGCTGAAGCCGCAGCCCATCTGCGTCAGGTCGTTGGTGCCGAACGAGAAGAACTCGGCTTCCGCCGCGATCTCATCGGCGGTAACCGCGCCGCGGGGCACCTCGATCATCGTGCCGATTTTGATCACCGGCGGCGTCCTGCCCTTCTTCTCGGCCTTGACCTGCTCGAAGACCGCCAGCACGATCTGCTTCTGGTGGGTGAATTCCTTCACGTTGCCCACCAGCGGGATCATGATTTCGGCCTTGGCGCCCTTGACGGCGTAGGCGGCCTCGATGACGGCGCGAGCCTGCATCGCGGTGATTTCCGGGTAGTAGATTCCCAGCCGGCAGCCGCGATGGCCAAGCATCGGGTTGAACTCGTGCAGGGCGTTGACAAGCTCGGCGATCCGCTGGGGCGTTACGCCCATGGCCTCGGCCATCTCCTTCTGCCCGGCCTGGTCGTGCGGAACGAACTCGTGCAGCGGCGGGTCGAGCAGCCTTATTGTGACCGGATCCCCTTTCATCGCCTCAATGGTAGCCTTCATGTCGCTCTTAACGAACGGAAAGAGCTCGTCAAGCGCCTTGCGCCTCTCGGCGACGGTTTTGGACATGATCATCTTACGTAAAAGAAAGAGCGGCTGTTCGCTGCCCTCCCCGTAGAACATATGTTCCGTCCTGAAAAGCCCTATGCCTTCGGCGCCGAACTTCAGAGCCTGGGCGGCATCCTTAGGGGTATCCGCGTTCGTGCGCACATTAAGAACCCGCGTTTTATCCACGAGCTTCATGAGCTCGTTATAATACTTATTCTCTTCGACATTTATGTCGACAAGCGGAAGCTTGCCCTGATAGACAAGGCCCGTAGTCCCG
>CAYOBS010000076.1:0-12410 GCA_964402305.1 uncultured Planctomycetaceae bacterium
GCGGGCCCCATAGGGGCGGGCGCGCTGGCGCGGCAAGGCTTGTCCTGATCGCACTTGGCGGGGGGCTTGGCGCGGCCCTTCGCGACCAGCGAGGCCAGGGCGCCGCCTGGCTGCCATACCTGGCCGGCGCCGCTCAACTCGGGGCCGCACTGGCGCCGGCAATGTCGGCCGTAAGGGCGATGGTGGGGTAAAGCATGTGACTTTCCCGGGTCCGACGGTTACCATCTCTTGTCCGGCGCGGCCAGCGGCGGCGTGGCGCCTGGAGACAGCGCGGGCCACATGGGTCGTATGAGTCGTATGAGTCGTATGGGTCACATGGGTCCTATGGGCCGCGTGAGCCGTTGCGTTTGAGGTATCGAGATGAGTCTGGCAATTCTGGGTGAGTTCCTGAAGAACCCCAAGCACATCGGGGCGATCGCACCCAGTTCGCGGGCGCTGTCGCGCAGAATCGTCTCGGACATCGGCATCGAGTCGGCCTCGGTGATCCTGGAATACGGGCCGGGTACCGGCGTGTTCACCCGGCAGATCCTCCAGGCGAAGAATCCAGACGCCATCTTTGCCGCCATCGAGCGCAACGAGCTGCTGGCGGCGAGATTCCGCCGGGAGTTCCCGCACGTGCCGCTTTACGAGGACTCAGCCGAGAACGCTCCGGGCATCATTCGCCATCTCGGCGCGGACAAGGTGGACTGCGTCATCAGCGGCCTGCCGTGGGCGGCGTTCGACGACGGCCTGCAGGACCGCCTTATCGAAGCCACGCTGGAGGTTCTCCGCGATGGCGGCACGTTCGTGACGTTCGCGTACCTCCAGGGCCTGCTGCTGCGCTCGGGCAAGCGATTCGCCCAGAAGCTCAAGGCGAACTTCTCCCGCGTCACGCGCAGCGGCGTTGTCTGGTGGAACCTCCCCCCGGCGTTCGTCTACCGCTGCACGAGGTAGGGCTACTTCTTTCCGATGCAGTAAAGCTTCGTGTCGGTCCGCAGGAATAACTGGCCATTGGACACGCTGATGGTTGCGCGGCAGCCGCTGCCGGGGAACTTGCTGCTGTGCAGCAGCTTGTACCGGTCGCCGGCCTCGATGACCAGCACCTCGCCGGTCAGGCTCACGCAATAGATCTTGCCGTCGGCGCCGGTTGCGGAAGCCTGGAGGACCGCCTTGGTAGGCAGGTCGTTTGCCCAGATCACCTTTCCGGTCCGCGGCTCGATGCATGCCATCTGTTTTCGCCGCCCGTCGAGCACGTAGAACCGCCCCTTGTACGCCAGCGGGGTCTCCACGTCCGGCGAGTAGTCGGGTGTGGACCACAACTCGTCGGCGCCGGTCAGCTTGCCCTTGCGGTCGGTGGGCACCGCGAACATCCGCCCGCCCTTGGGCGCGCAGACTATTGCCGAGCCTTCCATGGCGCACGGCGAGACGACCAGCCGCCAGGAACTCTCCGGCCTGGGGTTGTACGTCGGGGATCGCCACAGCTCCTTGCCCGTTTGGGGGTCGTGGGCCGTGAGGTAGTCGCCGCCGCTGATGAGGATCATCGGCCCACCCGGGCCTTCGTACGGAATCGGCGTGCTGTAGGCCTGCTTGCTCTCGCGCACGGCGTCGGTTGTGCGCATGTGCTTCCAGATGTCCTTGCCCGTGTTGGGGTCCACGCACAGCAGGTAGCTCAGGTCGCCCGCTCCCTCGTCGGTGGGGCCATGGATTACCGGCACGTAAAGCCGGCCCTTATACAGCAGGCTGGTGGCGCCGTACTGCCAGAGTATCTCGAACTTGCCGTGGTCTTTCTGGATGTTCCGGCTCCAGAGCTGCTTGCCCTGGAGGTCGAAGGCCGCCAGCTCGCCCGTGCCGAACTGGAATATCACGGCCCGTCCGTCGGTGATCGGCGAGGGCGTGGCCGCCGTGTTGCCCATCCTGTTGCCGAAGCCCTTGCTGCTCACGAGCTGCTTCCAGAGAACCTTGCCGTCGGTTCGGCTGATGCAGCAGGCCCAGGAGCGCTGCGGGTCCGCCTGCTCCATGGCTGTAATGAAGATTCGGTCGCCCCAGACGATCGGCGTGGCGGCGCCGACGCCGCCGGCGTCTACCGCCCACGCGATGTTCTCGTCGGGTGAGAACTTCACCGGAAGGAGCTTCTCGTCATCGCCGGCCGAGCCGTTGAGGTTGGGCCCGCGCCATTGAGGCCAGTTGCCCGCCGGCGCCGCGGCCGGGGCCGTCGCCAGGGCAAGCCCGGCGGCAAGGACCGTCATCCATCCGAGTGCATGGTGGTTCTTCATGCCGGGATCGTCGCATCCGGCCTTGCGCGAGTCAAGGCTCGCCCCGCGCCTGGATTCCCGCAAGTTGATTTCATGGATGCCATTGACTCCCGCCGGTAGTATAATTCGCGGATGAATGGATCGCACCGGCCGCGACTTGGCGGTATACTGCGTGCAAGGTGAGTTGTCCCGACGGGTCGGGACGACTGGATGACAAGGATCAGGACTAACCCGATGGACGAGACCATCGGGCTGCTTGCTGAGACTGTCCGTGAGATGGCTGGGATGGCGTGGATAAGGAGACGACGATGATGCGCCGATTTATGACAGGTGGAACTTGGCTGATGGGGATGCTGTTGATTAGCGCGGCCTTGACGGGCTGCTGCTGCGGTTTCGGAAGGACTGTGCCCGATGTTCCGATCGTGCAAGTGCCGCCGCCGGAGCCGGCGGTAATCCCGCCGGTTCCCCCCGCGCCGGTATTGCCGCCGATCCCGGAAGCCCCGCCCGCGCCGCCTGCGCCGCCTGCTCCGACGCCTTTGGTCACGGAGACTACCGCCAAGGCCATTACTGACCTGGCCGACAAGTACCCGGGCCTCTTCACGTTCGATGGGAAGATGATCCGGTTCAACTCGGACATCACGTTTGATTCCGGCTCGGCCGTAGTCAAGCCGCAGGCGAAGGCCGCCCTTACCAAACTCGCCGAGATCCTCAGCGCCGACGAGGCAAAGGACCGCCGTCTGACCATCATCGGCTTTACCGACTCCGACGCCGTCCGCAAGGCCAAGACTATCGCCCACCTCAAGGACCTGGGCAAGCCCGCCAACAACATGGGCCTCAGCGAGGCCCGTGCAGAGGCCGTGGCGGCCGTGCTCCGCGCCGGCGGCGTCGCAAGCCGGCGAATGGTCACCAAGGGCAAGGGCCAGGCCGACCCGGTCGCCAGCAACTCCACCGCCGAAGGCAAGGCCCAGAACCGCCGCGTGGAAATCTACCTGACGCCCATGAACGGATAGGTAGCGCCAGGCTGGGTATTGCCGGCAAATCTGGCGAGCACTGTAAGAACGTGTATGAAGACCCGTCGCGCGACGCATACGCCGCGCGATGGGTTTTTGTTCATGCTCCACGAGCTATGACCTCGTGTGGCGATTCGCAATCCATTCGACGCACCGCACCAGGACATTCTTTTCAAGAAAGTGTCCACTTCAACCGAACCCGCGCGGCTTGACTTTGGTTCAATCAATTGATTAAAGTCAGGTCGAACGAGTAAGAACCGATAAGAACCGAACTGATGAAGATCGGGAAAGGTCAATAGTGATCGCGGCCCGAGCCGGCAATAAGTCCAAGGAGCCCACGGGGACAAGACTGTCGCTGATCCAGGCGGCCGGGGAACTCTTCGCGCTAAAAGGGCTGAAGGGAACCGGCACGCGGGCCATTGCCGACAAGGCCGGGTCGAACATCGGCTGCATCCACTACCACTTCGGCGGCAAGGAGAACCTTTACTGGGCGGCTGTCGAGTACGTGTTCCACCGTCGGATCACCGAGCAGAACGTCGCGCTGAAGGTGTCGGACAAGCCGAAGGCGCAGGATGTTTCCGATGTGCTGGCCGAACTGGTTTGCCGGCGCCTGCGGGCGGCATGTGGGCCGGATGTGCCGGCCTGGCACAACAAGCTGCTGTGGCGGACGATAACCGACGGGCTGGTCATAGGCCGGTCCGAACTGATCGATCGGGTGTTCAAACCGGACTACGACTGGTTCTGCAAGATCGTCAATCCGGCCCGGCCGGCGCTTTCGGACCGGCAGATGCGTCTGCTTTTCTTCCAGTTTATCGGGCAGTTGATTTTCTACTCCCGTCACCAGTCGAAGGTGCTTCGGGAATTGGGTGTCGATTCGTACGGCGCCGAGGGTCTTTCGGAGATCGGCGCTCACATTGCCGTGTCGTTGACTCGTATGCTCGGCCTGCCCGATCCGAAAGGTTCAGCCAGGCGGGCGAAATGAGAGGCGTTCCGCATGTTTCATCATGAGGCCCAGAAACGCACTATCGCCACTGTTGCAATCGCCCTGACGTGCCTGCTGGCCGGGCTGCTGGCCGGCGGGCTGGCGATCCAGAATCAGTGGTCGGCCAAGGTCGCGGACGTTGACTACCTCAAGGGGCGGCTCAAGGGCCTCTCGCCGGACGCCCAGGCCGGACCCCCGCCCGCCCAGGCCGCGCTTGTGAGGGTCGATCTCGCGCGCGAGGAGCTGATCCAGCCGGAGCGGCCAGTGGTCGGCAGGCTTGTGGAGGTCCGCAAGACCAGCGTTTCCAGCGAGGTGCCCGGCACGATCGTAGCCATGGACGTCGAGGAGGGGTCGCCGGTAATCGGCGGCAAGACGGTCCTGGTCAAGGTGGATGACACGTGGACCAACCTGGCCATCGAAAAACAGAAGGCCCGCATCGAGGCTATCGCCGCCCAGGTCAAGACGGAGGAGGCCAACCTCCGCCGGCTTGCCGAGACCCTGGCGGCCAACGTCGCGACGCGGCAGGAATACGAGGACCAGGTCGCGCTGGCCGAGCAGAGGCGGGCCGAGATGAAGGAGGCGCAGGCCCAGCTTGCGGACCTCCAGGAGCAGAGCCGCCGGCTGGTGATTGTGGCGCCCTTCGACGGCTGGGTCACGCACAAGTACGCCGAGCTGGGCCAGCGCCTCAGCGCCGGTTCGCCGGTGGTGGACATCGTCTCGCGCGGCACGATCTACGCCGAGGTCAACGTGCCCGAGAGCATCATCAACACCCTGACGCCGGGCATGAGCGTGCCGGTGCGGATCGACCCGCTCGGCAGCGTTATCACCGGCAAGCTGGCGACGATCAACCCCGACGGCGCCTCGGCCTCGCGGACTTACCCCGTGCGGATCGCGACGGACGACCTGGCCGGCGTG
This sequence comes from uncultured Planctomycetaceae bacterium, assembly GCA_964402305.1. Classification (GTDB taxonomy): domain Bacteria; phylum Planctomycetota; class Phycisphaerae; order SM23-33; family SM23-33; genus JAUWQU01. The sequence goes on from CAYOBS010000076.1 coordinate 5,139, forward strand.
CTGAAGGTCGGCATGAGCGTTACGGCGATCCTGCCGGTGGGCGCAAAGAGCCGGCAGATCATGGTCTCGCCGGATGCCGTGCTGACCAGGCCGGACGGCTCGACCGTCTGGGTGGTCGCGCCCGACGACAAGAACGAGCTTCGCGCACGGCCTGTGCCGGTGGAAATCGTCGCCACGGCGGGCGGGCGGCACGCGGTCAGGCCGATCGTCAAGTCCGCCCTGGCGGACAACGCCCAGGTCGTCGTCGAAGGCGCTGAGCGGCTGTATCCCAACCAGTCCGTCCGGATTCTCCAGGAGACAGCCGGCGCCGGCGCGGAAGCCTCCGCGGCCGGGACAGTCGGCGCCTCGCAGCCCAAGGCAAGGTAACGCCACATGGACATAATTCGATATTCCATTCAGAACCCCGTCAAGGTCGCCGTCGGCGTGATCCTCGTGATCCTGTTCGGCGCGATCGCGCTTACCGCCATCCCGATACAGTTGACCCCGGACGTGGACCGTCCCCTGGTCCGCATCAGGACGCAGTGGACGGGACGAAGCCCCGAGGAGGTCGAGCGGTCCATCATCCAGGAGCAGGAGGAAAAGCTCAAGACGATCTCCGGGCTTTACAAGATGACCTCGACGGCCGATATGGGCAGGGCGACCATCGAGTTGGAGTTCGACATCAACGTGTCGATCTCGCGGGCGTTGCAGGACGCCTCGAACAAGCTCGACGAGGTGCCGTTCTATCCCCAGGACGTTGATCGCCCCGTCATCAAGGCCTCCAGCAGCACCGAGGAAAACGCCATCGCCACGTGCTTCGTCCAGGCCGAGGACCCCAACTTCGAGGTCTCCAACTTCTACGACTACTTCGACCGGTACGTAAAGCCGAACCTTGAGCGTATCCCCGGCGTCTCGGAGGTCGACCTTCGCGGCGGGCGCGAGCACCAGGTACACATCCGCGTGGACCCCAAGGCCGTCGCCGGCAGGGGTCTTACGTGGGCGGAGATCCGAAACGCCCTTCAGGCCGACAACGTCAACGAGTCCGGCGGCGACCTGGCCGACGGGCGGCTCGACGTGCGATTCCGCGTCATCGGGCAGTACGACAACCTCGACCAGATCCGCAAGACGATCATAAAGTACGACAACGGCGCGCCGATCCGCGTCGAGGACGTCGCCACCGTCGAGCTGACGCTGGAGAAGAACGTCAGCTTCAGCTACTCCAGGGGCAGGACGTCCATGACGGCCCTCGTGCGGCGCGAGAAGGGCTCCAACGTCATGCAGATCATGAAGGAGTTCCGCAAGCGGCTGGCGGAGATTAACGCGCCCGGCGGCGTGATGTCGCGGTACCAGCACGACCGTTACGGCGTGCGCATGCGGCAGTTCTACGACGAGACAAGCTACATCGACAAGGCCATCGCGCTGGTCCGCGACAACCTGTTTCTCGGAGGCTCGCTGGCGGCGCTGGTGCTGCTGCTGTTCCTGCGCTCGACCAGGCCGACGCTCATCATCTCCGTCGCAATCCCCATCTCCGTCATCGGCACGTTCGTGGTCATGCAGGTCTGCGGGCGAAACCTCAACGTCATATCGCTTGCCGGCCTGAGCTTCGCCGTCGGCATGGTCGTCGACAACGCCATCGTCGTGCTGGACAACATCGACCGCCACATGGACATGGGCGAGTCGCCCCTGGTCGCGTCGTACCGAGGCACGAAGGAAGTCTGGGGCGCCATCCTTTCCTCGACGCTGACGACCATAGCCGTCTTTGCGCCCGTGCTGACGATCAAGGAAGAGTCCGGGCAGCTCTTCTACGACATCGCCCTGGCGATCTGCGCGTCGGTGGGCTTGTCGTTGATAGTCTCCATCACCGTCGTGCCGTCGGTGGCGGCGATATTCCTCAAGCGCAAGACCGCCGCTCACGGGGCGATCTGGCGGGTGACGCACTCGGCCTTCGGCCTGGCGCCCGCCATGGCGTGGCTCAACGAGAAGTACTCCGGCATGATCCACATGCTGACCTTCCGCAGCATTGCGGGAATCTGGACGCGGGTGGTGGTCATCTTCGTGGTTGTGGCCTTGAGCTTCGGCGGGGCCTGGATGCTCATGCCCCCGGCCAGCTATCTGCCAAACGGAAACCGCAACTTCATGATCGCCAGGATGGCCACCCCGCCGGGCTACTCGCTGAAGCAGAACACCCTGCTTGGCCAGAGGATCGAGCGCGAGATCGAGCCCTACTGGAAGGCCCGCAACTCCGCCGAGGCCACCGCGATCCAGCCGCTGAGAGACCGGGCCGGCAAGCGCGTGACCAACGTCTCGGCCATCGAGGACATCATCATGATCATCTCCAGCGGACAGGTGTTCATGATCTGTACCAGCAAGGACCCCGAGCATCCCAAGGACCTGCTGCCGGCGCTCAACAACATGATGCGCAAGGTGCCTACCTGCACGGGCTTCGCCTCGCAGCCCTCGATTTTCGGCCGGTCCGCGGGCGGGTCGAACTCCGTCGACGTCGAGATGGTCGGCAACAGCATGGAAACGTTGCGAGCCGGCGCCGCGGAGCTTCAGGAAAGGCTCTACGAGACGTTCGGCCGATTCAGCGTCCGCGCCGACCCGCAGAGTTTCGAGCTTTCAGGCCCGGAGCGCCAACTGGTCATCGACCAGGTCCGCGCCAAGGAGCTAGGCCTGAGCGTCGCGGACCTCGCCCGCGGAGTGCGGGCGCTGATCGACGGCGACATCATCGGCGAGTTCAACTACGAGGGCGACACCATCGACCTGGTCGTGATCCGCGACCCGAATATCCCCATAACGCCCGAGGGTATCTCCAACACGCCCATGGCCGTCGCCAGCATCGGCGGCAAGGTCACCCACGTGCCGCTGCGGGAGCTGGTCAAGCTGCTGCCGGCGGATGCGTCGAGGTCCATCAAACGCGTCGAGGGCCAGCGGGCGATCACCTTCAACGTCAACCCGCCGGAAGAAATGGCCCTGGAGCAGGCCGAGGAAGTGATTCGAGGCGTGGTAGCCGACCTCCGCAAGCAGGGTGCCGTCTCGCCCGACGTGAACGTCAACTTCGCCGGCAACGCCGACCGGCTCTCGCAGACCCGCGCGGCCCTGCTGGGCGAATGGTCCGGCTGGAACCTCGATTCGGTCCTCAGTGTCGGCTTCAGCCGGTTCTTCCTGGCGCTGGTCATCACGTACCTGCTGATGGCGGCGCTGTTCGAGAGCTTCCTGTATCCGTTCGTGATCATGTTCTCCGTGCCGATGGCGCTTGTCGGCGGCTTTATGGGCCTGGCCATCGTCCGGGCATATGACCCCGCGCAGCAGCTCGACACGCTGACGATGCTCGGCTTCATCATCCTCATCGGAATCGTGGTCAACAACGCGATCCTGCTGGTCCACCAGGCGCTGAACTTCATGCGCGGCATAGGCGAGGCCGAGGAGGACATCCGCGAGCCGCTGGGGCCGCGCGAGGCCATCACCGAGTCCGTCAAGACCCGCATGCGACCGATCTTCATGACCACCGCCACCAGCGTAATCGGCATGATGCCGCTGATTGTGGCCCCCGGCTCCGGCAGCGAACTCTACCGCGGCCTGGGCGCCGTGGTCGTCGGCGGCCTGAGCGTCTCGACCGTCTTTACCCTGCTGGTCGTCCCGCTGCTGTTCAGCCTGGTAATCGACGTCAAGGCCGGCATCCTGCGACTGCTTGGCAGAGAGTTCACGGAGACATCCGCCGCCGAGCAACTGACCCGGGAGTAGGCTTGGGCCATTGGCCAAGGGATCTGTAATAGCAGTTGCACATGAGCCTCCGGCTTACCCTGAAACATGAAAGGGAGGTCTTACACGATTGCCGCCGCCCGGGGGCTCGGCTTTTCTGCGCCGTCGCCGCCCGTCGTGCCGGCCGGTAAGATGCCGGCCTGGAATGAAACGCCATGCCGGCCACATCCCGGTGCTGTTGGGGCCGCTGCTGGAGGTCCTTGACCTCCGGCCGGGGCAGACGGTCGTGGACTGCACGCTTGGACTGGGCGGCCACTCGGCGGCCCTGCTTCCGCGCATCAGCCCCGGGGGCAGGCTGATCGGCATCGATCTTGACCCAGCCAACATCGCCCTTGCCCGCGCCCGGCTGGAAGCGGCGAAACCAGTCGCGGCCGGGCAGGCAGCGGCGCCCGGGCGGGCGGCGGAGGTGCGATTCGACCTGTACCGCAATAACTTCGCGGCCCTGCCGAGCGTCCTGGCCGAGGCCGGCTTCGAGCGGGCCGACGCCGTCCTGGCCGACCTCGGCGTGGCAAGCCCGCAGATCGATGACCCGCGGCGCGGCTTCTCATACCGCCGCCCAGGCCCGCTGGACATGCGGATGGACCCCAACCGCGGCGAGCCGGCCTCGACGCTGGTTAACCGCCTGACCGAGCGGCAACTCGCCGAGGCCCTGCTTGAACTCGGCGACGAGGACGACGCCCCAGCCATCGCCCGGCTGATCGTCGAGCGCCGCACGCGGCGCCCCATCGAAACCACGCAGGACCTTACCGCCATCGTCTGCGAGGCCCGCGACTTCACGCTCAAGCGGGCCGCCGGGGCCAAGCTCCACCCGGCCGCAAGGACCTTCCAGGCCCTGCGCATCCTCGTCAACCGGGAACTGGCAAACCTCGAACGCCTCCTGAGAGTCCTGCCCGCCTGCCTCGCCCCCGGCGGCGTCGCGGCCATCATAAGCTTCCACAGCGGCGAGGACCGCCGCGTGAAAACCTCCTTCCGCGACGGCCTGGCCCGAGGACTCTACGCCCGGATAAGCCCCGACCCCATCACCGCCGACCAGGCCGAGACAAGAGTCAACCCCCGCTCCCGCTCCGCCAAACTCCGCTGGGCGCGCACGGGCCGCTGACCGGCATCAGCGAGAAACCGCGAAAAGCGCGAAAAACTCTTGCACGGCCGGGCCATGCGCAGAAAATGATTGGCTGCCGCTTGCGGACGTCGCCGGCGGCGCGGTCCTGAGGGCAATTCTAGCGGACAGGAGCGGTGCGATGGATGCGAATGCGAATCATGCTTGCGAGGACGGCGGGCGTCACCACGGTTGCTGCGGATGCGACGGTCACGGCTCGGCCGGCTCCGGCGCGATAGGGCGGCGGGACTTTCTCAAGGCCAGCGGCGTGGCGCTGGGGGCACTGGCGATGACCGGCCTGACGTACGAGGCCCTGGCGGCCGAGACGCCGGCGACCCAGCCCGCGGCCGCCCCAGCGCGAAAGCCGCTGGTGGTCAAGCCGATACTGACCTACGAAACCCCCAGGCGTCGCCCGCAGACGAGCTGGCGCAACTGGGGCGGTATCGAGACACAGCAGGATGCCGAAGGCGAGGTCCAGCGAATCACCGGCGAGCTTAAGAAGCTCCGCGGCGAGGCGGACTTCCCCGTAACGGTCCTGGACGTCTCGGCCGTGCGAAGCGCCGCCGAGGCCGACAAGGCCCTGGCCGATGCGCCGCAGGCCGATGCGGTGGTGCTCTACGCGGCGGGGGGAGGCTCGGGGATTTTCGACGCGGCCGCCAAGACCGGCAAGCATGTGATCTTCTTTATTCGCCACCGCTCCGGGCCGGTGTACCTGTGGTACGAGATCATATCTCCGCGCTATCTGCGGCAGCATACGGACAAGCCGGCCGTGCCTGGGATCGACAACCGCGACGTGGTCGTCGACTCGATGGAGGAGCTTACCTGGCGGCTGCGCGGGCTCTGCGGGCTGAAGAACGCCCTTGGCACGCGCATAGTCGCCATTGGCGGCGCCAGCGGCTGGGCAAGCGGCGGGCAGGCGCCGGAGCAATCAAAGGAGAAATGGAAACTCGACATACGCACCGTCGCCTACCCGGAGTTGGGCAAGCTTATCAAGTCCGCCATGGCGGACGATGCGGCCGTCAACGACGCCAGGCGCCGCGCGGCGGCATACCTGGATGACAAGTCCGTCGAGCTCAAGACCGAGAAGCCGTTCGTGGAAAACGCCTTCCTGCTGGAGGGCATATTCCGGCAGATCATGGCCCGCGCCGAGGCCGGGGCGATAACCGTCAACAACTGCATGGGCACGATCATGCCCATGAGCAAGACGACGGCCTGCCTGACGCTCTCGCTGCTCAACGACGCGGGGTACATGGCCTTCTGCGAGTCGGACTTCGTGGTCATTCCGTCGGGCATCCTTCTGACGAGCATTTCGGGCCGGCCCAATTTCCTCAACGACCCGACCTACCCGCACGACGGTCTTATCACGCTGGCCCATTGCTCGGCCCCACGGCGGATGAACGGGCGCGACCTCGAGCCGGTCAAGCTCCTGACGCACTTCGAGTCGGACTACGGGGCCGCGCCGAAGGTCGAGATGCGAAAGGGCCAGAAGGTGACGATGGTCATACCGGACTTCGCCTTCGAGAAGTGGATCGGCCTGGGCGGCGAGATCGTCGATTCGCCCTTCCTGCCGATCTGCCGCTCACAGATCGACGTGGCCTACAAGGCGCCGGACGCCGCCGTCGCCGACGCCATGCCGGGCTTCCACTGGGAAATGGTCTATGGCGAATATCTCCGCGAGACCGGCTACGCCCTGCGCAAGACCGGCATCGGCTGGCAGGTGCTAGTGTAATGCGTCGAATAGATTGCGAATTATCGTGAGCTCCGAAATCCGAAATCCGAAGCACGAAATTCGAAACAAATCCAAATTGCCAAATTCAAAATGCCCAAAACGCCAGTGCCCGGCACATTACTCGTGAAGAACCTGGGCGTCCGTTGGGGCTTCTTGTTTGTTTTGGATTTTGTGTTTTGAAATTGTTTCGGATTTCGTGCTTCGAGATTCGGATTTATCCGGCGGCATAATGTTCATAAATTCTGACACGCCACATTAGGCTGATCGGGCCGGCGGAAGAACCGTCATGAACGACGCGGTAGAGGCAATCAGGCTTTACGTTATTCATCCCGACCGCAACGGGCTGTACCTGCGGCAACTGGCCGAGAAGATGGCCGCCGACGAGCCCGCCCCGCAGGGCTTCATCACCGCCGAACTGCGCGAGCAGCAGGTGGCCCAGGCGGCGGAGATCATCGCGCGGTTCATTTACATGGTCTGGGGCGGCTCGTCCGGGCCGGAAACATACACCCCAAGAATCTACGAGATACTCCTGAGCCTCCAGGGCCGGATGAGGGGCATGGGGCCGCACGACGCTTGGGAGTACGCATTGGCGGCGATGGGCGAGGACATCCGCCTGCGGATCAAGAAGGCCGGCGGCATCACCATCGACCCTGACATGGAAACGGCGCTGATGCACCGCTTCTTCGACGCGGTGGAGGAGCACCAG
>CAYOBS010000077.1:0-12408 GCA_964402305.1 uncultured Planctomycetaceae bacterium
AATCCGCGTGCATGCTCTTGAGGCCAGCGGCTCGAATGACGGCCTGGCCGGGGCCGGACGGTTTTATGGAGCAGGACACGGCGAACTCAAGCGGCGGCATCCCAGCGGCGATCGGATGGGGCACCAGCGGCGGCGTCCAGGTCTGGTCGAAGAATGAGTCGATCCCGAAGAGGCAGTCGTAGTCGAACTCGAACCCGAACATCCGGCCGACCTCGTTGAGGTTTCGGCCGGTGCCGAAGACATCCGTGTGTTCGCCGATCAGCATGACCCCGCCGCCGCCCTCGACAAACCGCCGTATCGCCGCCCGCTCGTCGGGCGCGTATGCGGACGTGGGCACCTTCAGCACCAACACGTCGCACTTGGACAGGACGCCGTCATTGATCGGGGCCTTGAGGCGGGACATCTCGTAGAAGCGGCTGAGGTAGTCGTAAATGCAGGCGTAGTTATAGCCCGCGGGCTGGCCATACCAGGTCGTGTCCATCGGCCTATCGGTCGGCTCCCAGGTCGAGTGGAATTCATCCACGAACACCCTGCCGGTTTTTCGCTGCCCGTAGTTGTCCCAGAATATCGCGATGGTGGACATAGCGACGGCCGCCGCGGCCAAGGCGCACGCGGCGACCTTTCGCCACCGTCGGCCGGCCCGGACCGGCTCGGGGACAACGTGGCCCTTGGGGGCCTGGCCGGCGGCGGCGGTCGCCGGCGCGACGAATCGCCAGGCAAGCAGCAGCAGCGGCGCCAGCAGGGCCAGGTGGACCCACGGGTTCCAGAACGGGCCCATCAGTTCCAGTTTCGAGTCGTAGTCGGTCACCAGGGCGCGGTGCATGTAGATTGCCAGAAGCAGGCCGGCCCGCAGCGGCAGCCAGACCGCCGCGCAAATCAGCAGCATGACGACGGACTTCAACATGCGTGGCCGGGGCTTGTCCGCCGAGGCGTCGCGGCCCGCCAGGGCCAGCAGCACGACGGCGCCGGCCACAAAGCACGCCGTCATGGGGTCCAGCAGCAATTCCCACGTCGCGGCAAACCGGTGGATCTGCCGCATGGAATGTATGGCCACCGAGGAATCGGTGCTGCCCGAGATCGCTCCGGCCAAGGTCATCACGCCCGACAGAAGGCCCGCCAGCGGCGCGGGCAGATCGTGGGAGCGGGATGAGAGCCACTGGTATGCCTGGATGGTCAGCCCCTGTGCCAGCAGGACGGTTCCAGCCGCGACCACGGCGCCTCCGACGGCCCGGGGCCAGCGGCGGGGAATCGGCGCCGCCTGGAGCGCCAGGCCCAGCATGACCAGAAGGATGGCCATCCGGTACGGCCAGGGGGCCACCAGCGCCGCCGGCGCGAGCATCACGATGGCCGGCACGGCCAGGCCGTGCGGCGGCTGGAAACTCACCGCGGTGGTCATCAGGGCAGTTCCCGCCACCACCAAGATCGCCCAGAAAACCATGTCGGCGGCGTGATAGTAGCTCAGACCGACAAGCCATGAGCCCGCCAGGAGTGCCAGGCCTATCCATGCGCGGATCATTGTTGGCCCTCCTCGGCGCTGGCCGCGCCGGCGGGCGCGCCGGCGGGCATGGTTGCGTCCGCCCCGCCCGGCCCGGGGGGTAGCCAAGCTGGCAAGCCTCTCAATGTCGTAAGGAACCATCGCCAGAAGTCAGAGTTCTCACGCATCCCCTCGATGGGCCGGCCGTCGATCCGTTCGAGGTTCTTGTTCATGGCGAAGCCGCTGTCGCCCACGAACACCACCCAGCCCTTGCCGATGGCCCGCCTGATGATGACCGGCACGTTGTTCGGCAGGGCCGAAGGCAGCAGGGACGCCTCCAGACCATAGGCAACCACGCCGGCATTAGGATCGTCGCAGTACACCGGCCAGGCGGCGTGGAACCGGACGTAGCTGGTATGAGTCTCCGTCCGCATGAAGGGCGACTTGAAGTGGCCCAGGGGGCGCGGAAGCTCATTGGCGTCCGGCATGCCGATCCGGAGATTGAACTCCCTCAGGATTGACTGGCATCCGAGGCGGTCGTCCCACCCGGCCGTCAGGATGAAGATGCCTCCGCCCTCGACGAACCGGCGAATGTCGCGGCACTCATGGCCGGAAAACGGCTTGGCCGGGGCGATGGATATGAGCAGCCCGGCCTCCGACAGCCTCTCGGCGGAGAACTCCGGCATCGTCATCACGAGGTATCCGTTCCGCATGAGCGTCAGTTCCAGGCCAAACACGCCGTCGTCTCGCAGGCCCTCCTCGCTGTAGGTCTCCAGGTGGGAGTTGTCGATGTAGGCGAGGTTGTTCGGCCTGGCGTGGCGGCCGGTGGGGACGACTTCGTCGCGGCGGTCGTTGACGGCCAGGCAGAAGGCCGTCGCGGCGGCCAGCGCAAGAGCGGTGCAGGCCAGCCCGCCCGCCGTCGGTCGCCAGGCGATTGCCGCTATCAGCCCGCACGCCAGCAGCAGGCCCAGGACGCCTCGCCACACGTCCTGCGTGCTGGCGCCGTGGCCCGCCAGGTACCCCAGCAGGCGAGAGACGAACGTGTGCGATCCCATCATGATACCGTTCTGAATGCTGGAGGTGTCGCCGACGGCCACGATCCGCCCGGCGCCCAGCCGCTGCTCGGCCACCAGCATCACGTCCCCGAGCCGCTCTCCTGCACCGTAGGCGCGGTTGCCCATCATGGCGTGCGGCGAACCCTCGTCGCCCCAATCGCACCAGCCCCATCGCCCGACGACCATCGGCCGGGCCGGCCAGTGAGTCTCCAGCGAGGCCCCTATGACCACCCCGAAGGCGTTGCGGTCGTCCCGGATGCCCATGGTGGCGCTGTGGGAAAGCCCCTCGTAGGAATGAAGCCAGCCGCCGATCTGGAAAGTGGCCGAGTCGAACGCCACCCTCATCTCCGTCGGCGCCAGGACATCGTTGAACCGGGACCCGCCGTCCTTCTCACGCGTCGTGTGCTCGCCAAAGAGCATCAGCGAGCCGCCCCGACGCACAAACTGCCAGAGACGTTCCAGTTGACCGCTTTGCCAGGGCTTGTTGGGGTAAATCAGGATGACGACGTCCGCGCCGGCCAGGTCCGCTTCCGACAGGGCGGGCGAAATGACGCATTTGCCGCCGAGGCTCTCGACGAAGCTCGATAACATGCCGTACATCCCGACGGAGAGTCGGCCGTAGTCGCCGTGCTCCGGCTTGAGCCAGTTAAGGAAACCCTCCTTGTACAAGACCACCTTCTTGCCGCGCAGGTCGGAGATGCCTGGCGACAAGGTTGCTGCGGCCGGCAGGAGGATGGCCAGCAGCGTAGCCGCAATGGGCAGCGCCGCGGCCAGCCGGCGCGAGTGCTTGCCCGCGGGGGCCCCGGCATCGCCCGCCGATCCCGTGCCGGCGCTGTCGGGCGCCTGCCAGGCTGCCCACCGGATCATGCACCATGCCACCATCAGTTGCAGCAGACACCCGATGGCTGGGACATTCCACGGTATGGCGGCCCGCCACAGGCCAGCCCATGACCAGGGGTCTTCGGGCTTGACCCTCGGGACTGCCTCCAGCACGGCCGGGCACCAGGCCAGAAAACACAGGTAGGCCGCCTGCGCCGCAATAATGGCCGCGGCGCCGTAGACGGCCCGGCCCAGGCGAGGCCCCGGCGCCGCCCGCAGCCAGACGACATAGAACGCCGCCATCAAGACGAGAACCCCCACGCCGCCGAAAGTGGCGCCAACGCGGAGGTCCTGCCGGACAACCAAGCCCGCCGCCCGGCCCATGAGGCCGGCACAGCCATCCGCCGCATACCAGAGCATTGGAACCGACGTGGCCGCAAGGCAAAAGACCGCTGATATCCCCACGGCCGATGCGGCGGCAAGGAGCACTCGGGCCGAGACAGAGGCCGGATTCAACCGTTGCCGCCACGTCGCCGCGATTTCGCCCTGGCCAAATGCCAGCAAGGCCGGCACCACCGCCGCGGCCAGGATATTGACGACCGGCGATGAGGAAGAAGTCAGAACAGCGCCTCCCGCCGCGGTGGCAAGGACGATTGCCATGCGCAAGAGAAACGCACCCCTCGGCCAGGCGCTCACCACAGCCGCGCCCAGCAGCAACAGAGTAAGCATGTGCCGCAATGGATGAGCCAACAGCCCGGCCCAGTCGCCCGCCAACATGCCCGCCCCAAGGGCACTTACGGCGCACAATGTCACGCCGACGGTGATACCCACGCACGCGACAGTCGGGTCGGTCGGTTGAGTGGCCGGCTGGTGGGGTTTGACTCCGGCGGTGGAAGAACCCATTCACAGATTCCTAATAGCTCGGAACTGCACTGGAAAAACGGGGGCAGTCAACATTGTCAACTGCCCCCGTTTCAACTCTGTTCATACCAACTGATTCTGCCGGAATGTTCGCCTTATTTCAATACCGCCGGCGTCAAGTCGTCGGTTTCGTCAGGTCCAGCGGGCACTTGCTGTTCACCAGCGGACAGAGGCTTTCCCTGACCGCCGCCGTTTTCACCCCCGTGAACAGCGGGCACGTCGTCCCGTCCGGCGGGCAGGTCGTATCGGGCGTCGGGCACATCGTATCGGCCGTCGGGCATACCGTTGCGGCCCCGGGGCAGGTCGTATCGTTCGCCGGGCACGCCGTTGCGTTCGCCACGCACGCTGTTGGGGTCGGCGGGCACGACGTCTGGACTACCGGGCACGCCGTCTCGACTGGCGGGCACTGGGTTTCGCCCCCTGTCGCGGTGCATGCCGTCTCGGACGGCGGGCACGACGTTTGGACTACCGGGCACTTCGTCCCGGTCACCGGGCACTCCGTGTCGGTCACGGGACACTGCGTCCCGACCGGCGGGCACGAAGTATCGACAACAGGGCACTTCGTCCCGGTCACCGGGCACGCCGTATCGGACGGCGGGCACTTCGTATCGACCACCGGGCACGTCGTATCGACCACCGGGCACTTCGTCTCGGCCAGTGGGCACGTCGTATCAACCACAGGGCACTTCGTCTGGGCCACAGTAGGACATTTCGTGTCGGTCACAGGGCACTGCGTGTCAGCCGGCGGGCACTGAGTTTCGGTCACAGGGCACGCCGTATCAGCCGGCGGGCACTGTGTCTCGACCGGCGGGCACGCCGTATCGGCCGGCGGGCACGCCGTATCAGCCGGCGGGCACTGAGTTTCGGTCACGGGGCACTTGGTCTCGCCCGGCGGGCACTGCGTTTCGATCACAGGGCACTTCGTGTCGGTCACGGGGCATCTCGTGTGCATAGGCCTGGTGCACTTGGTTTCCACCACGGGGCAGCGCGTATCCACCGGCCTGGGGGTACACTTGGTGGCAACCACAGGACATCGCGTGTTTACCAGCGTCGGCGCGCACCTGGTGTCAATCACGGGGCACTGCGTAGCGACCGGGTTGGTCACGCACTTGGTGTCGATCACGGGGCACCGCGTGTGCAGGGGCCTGGGGGTGCACTTGGTGTCAACTACCGGGCAGCGAGTGTCCACCGGCTTGGGAGTGCACTTGGTCTCGATGTTCGGGCACTTCGTATCAACCGGCGCCGCCACGCATTTCGTGTCGAAGACGGGGCAGCGGGTATCTCGCGGCGTGGGGGTGCACTTGGTGTCAACTACCGGGCAGCGGGTATCCACCGGCTTGGGAGTGCATTTGGTCTCAACAACGGGGCAAGCCGTGTCAACGGGCGCCGCCACGCATTTCGTGTCGAAGACGGGGCATCGCGTATCCCGCGGCGTGGGGGTGCATTTGGTGTCGATCACCGGGCAGCGCGTGTCAACCGGCCTGGGGGTGCATTTGGTCTCAACAACGGGGCAGGCCGTGTCCACGGCGTTCGCCACGCACCTCGTTTCGACCACCGGGCACCGCGTTACTACCGCCGGGCAAACCGTACTCTGCGTGGCATTCATCGTGGGCCTGACGTTGGGTCGATCTTGGCCCTGACTGTAATCCCCGGTATCGCGATTGCCCGGCCTCGCGGGGTCGCCCAAGGCGGGCAAGGCGAGACAGATTACAGCCAGGAAAGAAACAGCCTCGACAAGCCGCACACAGCCCCCTGAGTTCTTGCGGGTCATGACTCATCTCCTTTCGCGTTTCGCGAGATACGAATACCAGATGCCGATAGACGCTCAAAGGATTATATATGCAAGCGGGAGAGCAAAGTCAAGGGTAATTCCTGACAATTTACTAGAAAATTTGATGAGGAACGCATAGTTCACCCCCCTACCGAACGGATGGCCGTCAAGCCGCCGGCTTGACTGCGATAGTCTACAACTCAAGAATGCAGCCGCTGTTCCGCGGCCACCGATCAAGCTCACAGCGGCAAAGGCAGGACATCAAGGTCCACAGGCCTCAGAAGCAGCAGGTCGACGGCGAAGGCTTCGTCCGTGCCCAGCGACATTTCGCTGAGGGCGGGAGCCGTCGTCAACCCGGCCAGCACGTCGAAGTTGCCGGCTGTGACGGCGACCGCTCCAAGGCTGGGTTGCAGCAGGCCGGCCAACTTGGCCGGCAAAGACACGCCGGCTTCGGCGAGGTCCCAAAGCGTGGAACCTTCACAGGCCGGCACAGTCAGGGCCGGCTGCGTGTCGGCCAAGGCCGCGTTGGCTGACATTGCCAGGGCGTCCGCATTCGCATCGACGCGGCCGCGATCGTCCGTGGTCGCGACGGATTGGTCCGCGGACAGGACGGCGTCGTTGGCGGTCAGGACGACTTGGTTGGCAGCCAGTATCGCTTCGTCCGCAGTCAGGACGGCTTGGTCCGCGGCGCCGGCCGATGCTTCGCTTGCCACCGGCTCGGCGGCGGCAGGCTCCGTGTCGGTTTCATTGACGATTGCAGGCGCCTGGCCCGCGTCGGCTGGGTCGGGCGCCGCCATCGCCGTCGCGGATGCCGTGGGCGTCGCCGCCGCGGGCGCCAATGCCGGCGTGGGCGGGCAGAAGGCGGTGACGAAGCGTTGCCCAAAGCTTTCCATCAGCGTCAGCAGGTCACCGTAGTCCACGGCCCCGCTGCCGTCGAAGTCGGCGGATGCACCGGCCGAGGCGGTCCTGGAGCCGAAAGCCTGCTTGAGGGCAACGTAGTCGGCCATGTTCACTGAGCCGTCACGGTTGAAGTCGCCAGGAAGGTTGCCGAAGAAGAACACGTCGTCGGCGCCCAATCCCGCGTGGCCGCCATTTGCGTCCGACAGCACCGTCACCTCGAGCCAGCATCCGACGATCGCGCCGTCCGGCCAGATTATCGTCACCCGGCTGCCGCCGCCAACACCAGCGCCCGCGCGGACCGTCACGCTGGTCGGGGCTGGCGCGGCGCGCCACGCCGACGCGTCGCCGCCGGCGCCGACGCGGAACGTGAAGTCGGCCGCGGTCAGCCCGCCCGCGAACATGTTGGCGACATCCACCATCACCCCGTTGATGCCCCGGCTGAAGGCGGTCCGGTTTTCCGGCCCGGCGATCTGGCCCGGAAGCAGGGCCGAGACATTGGTCGCAATCGCACCGTCGGCGGCACCGTCGTCGGCGTCGTCGGCGTCGTCGGCGGCACTGGCGGCGCTGGTGGCATTGAGCACGGAGTTGCCCACGTCCCATGCGGAGTTGTTGTAGAACACGTGCCGGCCGGCAACTGAGGGAACGGCCGGGGCCGGCGAGGCGGTGCTCGTAGTGAAACTGAACCCAAGCGCGTCGGCCATCTCGCCGCCGATGCCGTTGGCGTTCTGGTCCATCGCGTTGCCGGCAAGGTCCATCACCTCCGGGCCGACGAAGGCCCGGTACTCGCCGTTGGGCAACGCGCACGGCAGGTCGATCCGGTACGACGCGTCGCCGGTCTTCGTTACGCCGGCGATGTCGGCCAGCACGTTGATGACCTGCAAACCGGCGGTCTCATCGGCCACGTACGCCCTGCCGCCCGCCAGCGCCACGCCGCGGGCCAAGCCGGTGGTGTCGTAACCGCCCAGGCGAACCGGCGGCGATGGGATAACCAGCACGCCACCGGCCGTCAGAGTCGCTGGGGCAATGGGCTCGTTGAAGGTGATCTCGACGTGATCGACCGGGCTGACCAGCCCCGTCGGCCAGTGGGCAACGATCTGCGGGCCGGAGGTATCCAGCAGCAGCCGCGGCTCGAGCTGCTCGATCCGGCAACCGCGGGTGCTTCCCTCCCCGCTGAGCCTGCCTGCCCCGGACCCGCCGCCTGGCCGGCAAACTGGAATAACTGGTCGGACCCGGCGCTGTGGGCCCATGTGGGCAATGAGGGCAACTTTGGAGAGTTATCGGGCGCCGCCGGCGGACAGGGCGAGGTACCTCAGGCTCTCTGCGGCGCGGTGGGCTACTCGTACAGGGTCGGCAAGTTCGAAGTTACGGCCGGGCAGTACGCGGCCTTCCTCAACGCCGTTGCCTCCAACGAGGACACATACGGGCTGTACAACCCGAGCATGGACACGGCCGTGGACGCGTCGGGTTTCGGCTGCAACATCAAGCGTGACGGCTCGCCCGGGCACTATACCTACAGCGTGGCCGAGGACTGGGCCAACCGCCCGGTCAACTGGGTCTCGTGGGGCGATGCGGCGCGGTACTGCAACTGGCTGACCAAAGGCCGGCCCGAAGGCGACCAGAACGCCTCGACAACCGAGGACGGCTCGTACCTGCTCGACGGCGCCACGACGGACGAGGTACTGCAGGGGGTTATTCGCAAGAGCCCGCTGGACGGCGGGCGATACTACATTCCGACGGAGAATGAGTGGTACAAGGCCGCCTACCACGCCAACGATGGGGCCACGGCCAACTACTTCGACTACCCCACCGCGAATAATTCGGCGCCGAGCAGCGAGCTTGTCGATCCCGATGGAGGCAACAACGCGAACTTCGACGAATACACGATCGACGCCCCCTACTTCCGGACCGAGGCGGGCGAGTTCGAGAGCAGCCTGAGCCCTTACGGCACGTTCGATCAGGGCGGCAACGTGCGGGAGTGGAACGAGGCCGTGATTCTCACCGACAATCGCGGCATGAGGGGCGGGGCCTTCGGCGACGAGGCCGATTTGCTGCGCGCCGACTACCGCGACAGTTACGGCCTGCCGACGTCGGAAGACGGATTTACGGGCTTTAGGATCGTGGAGATCCCCGAGCCGGCCTCGATGGCGATCCTGGCCCTGGGCGGCATTACAGTGCTGATGAGGCGGCGCAGGCGCCAGGCCCCGCGCGATTGACAGGGCCGGCCCGCCCGGGCCGATGCGTTCAACGCACCGCAGCCAACGCGGCTGGAACCGCTTGTGGCGTTTACTTTCTTCATCCGGCCAGTCAAACGCGGCGCTCTGCGGGGATGGTCTTTCTCAAACCGCCGCGCCGGTTTGTGTCAAGTGGCGGATAAGAAAGGGCTTTGGCGCGGCATCGAAGGGCTGCGCCAGTGTCGACTATGTAAAGGGCGGAGCAACATCGTGGCACGGGGCAGAGCAAGAACGTAGCGCCCACGTGTAGGTCTACCCCGGATTACCGGGAGCACGATGATCTCGGCCGTTGCGGTCGCCAACTCCGCGTAGGTGTTGAGCAAGGAGCAAATGTGCGATTGATGGTGCAAACCTACCCCCCCCCGCCGGCCAGCGTTGGATAATGCCTTTGTCGGTGGGGACGATAACTATATTCACGCAGTGGCCGACGACGCCGACCATGCGGGACTCGTAATCCAGGCGGCTGGCACCGACGTAGAAGGCGAAACTCTGCACGGTAATCCGGCAGTCCTCAAACGTGCTGGCACGGATTTCTGCGTTCAGGACCTTCTGAAGCTGGTGGTTGAGGTAGCGATTGCAGATGTCCTTGACTATCAAGCCTTCTGGAGATAAGGTTGCCTGCAGTGGATGCTTGCCGGCATGGAGGTCGGCGGCCACTCCGAGGTACTTGTCCAAGGCGGCTTGAGGATCAGCCCAGACGCCGAAGAAGTGGACCTTGCCAAGGGTTTTCTTGCACCACTGGCCATTGTTGTGGGCCGTGAGCGGAAACGATCGATAAGGCTTGTGAGGTTTATTTGATTTTGCGAGTTTTGCCATGTACGAGCCCTTGACGTTATCGCGACGGTATCATCACTTAATCAATCAAACGGATTATATGTTCGACGTCGGTTGTCGTTGGCAAGGAATTGGTCTGGCGATGCTTCTATAAGTTATTTTTAGGTAAAAGTTTGGGCCCTTAGCTCAGCGGTCAGAGCAGGGGACTCATAATCCCTTGGTCCAAGGTTCGATCCCTTGAGGGCCCAGTGAGCGTTTCTCGAAACGCTCTCTGACCGAACACGGCCCGCTGGATCACTCTGGCGGGCCGCGTCGTTAACAAGCGTGTTCCGTGCGCTGGCGAATCACGCTTTACGCAAGAAAAACTCGTTTGAACGAGATGAGCGAAACCACCCTTTGGCAGCGCTCAGGACGAACAGGCGGTTGCGTGGTGAGCACACACACGTTTGTTCGCGCGTTAGATAACAGCGCGTTAGATAACAGCTTGCGGTTTCGCGCGCCGCCGGAAGACTCAACCGGCACACCGCTCTTCTCCCGGGCTTTTTTTCTCTGTTTCCGCGCGGGCGGCTTGGCGGTATGGTGGTTACTCCCACGGACGGGGCCGGCGTCTTACCAGGGCCAGCCCGCCCAGGGCCAGCAGGCCAAGCGTCGCGGGTTCCGGAACCGCCGGCGCGCCTCCGACGCCACGGGCGCCGAAGTTGCCCATCAGCGTCTGGAGGTCATTCCAGTCAACGTCGTGATCGCCGTTGAAATCGCCGTCCTGGTATCTCGCGCCGGAGGCCATGCCGAAGTTTCTCTTCAGCGCGATGTAATCCGCGGCGTCAACGACACCGTCCCAATTGGCGTCGCCGGCAATGACCGACGTGACGTACTCGACGAGTCCCTCGATGATCGCCCCGCTGTCGGTGCGGTATGTGAACGCCAGGTCTTCCGAGCCCACGAAGGCATCGTATCCACTTCCCAGGCTGATCGATGCGGAAGCGCCGATCGTGCTGTCGCCCAGCAGGAAGGCTTCCGCCAGGGCATGCTTGCCGATGCCGCCCGCTTCCTCCCAGCCATTGCCCGTGCCATTGGGCGGCCCGCCGCCTTCAAAGTCCTGATCCGCCAGGCTGGACCATTTCACGGCATTGAGCGAATTGCCCGCGCTGGTGATCTGGTAGTAGTTGATGACAACGGTCCGGGTCGGGTCGCCGAGCAACGTCGTGGCCCCCGTTACCGGGTCGACCCGCAAGGTCAGGTTGCGCGGCCCAGCGCCCTGCTTGATTTCCGCGGCGATGGTGACAACGTCGGTTTTGGTGGTGTTAAACGAGAACGTCCGGGCGCCAGGCAAGCTGATGGATTGATAACCCGTGCTTAAGCCGGCATAGTTGCTGGGATACACTACCCCAGAGATAGGAGTCATCGGCGACACGGCCGGAGGGGCCGGGGATGCTGTATTGCCCTGCCCGCCCCCCCCGAGCGCTGCGATCACAAACGAATCAGCGGCTGTCGTCGTGAGGTTCACGGAGGCGGCGCCGGAGACATGTGCGGTGGCACCAACGCCGGCCGCGGTGCCCGACAGGCCAATGGCGGTGGCGCACCAGCTATTCCCGGTGAAGGAAACGACGATGGTGCCCGCACCGGTATACAAACTGGGGTTGTCCAGATACCAGATGTCAGCAGTCGTTTGCCCATGGCCACCCGTCGCCGGATCCGACGGCAACTGTTCCACTGCTTTTATCAGGGTCTGGCCGTTATACGTGATGCCGATCACATTGCCTGTGAGATTGCCGACGAAGTGGTGCTCGCCTGCAACCGCCACGACCAGCTTGTCGGAGGCACTGGCATCGTAGGTGTTGACTCCGGTAGTCCTGGTCCAGGAGGCAAAGCCGTCATAGATGATCTCCGCGTTGGCCGGCGCGGCCGAGAGGGTGAGGGTTGCCATCGCCACGACGGCGAGAGTCCAAACGGCACTGGCAGAATATCTGGTAGTCATGACTTTCTCCTCCTGTCGGATTTCTGCGACTGACTCCCGCGAATCGGGCTCATGCCCAGGCGAGCCCTTCTTCCCCCTCTTTTTCGCCACATTCCCAACCCTGCCGCGCCGGCGGCAAGCAACAACATCGAACTCGGCTCGGGAACCGAGTAGGCGGCAACCATCTCGGCGAACGCTCCCTGCTGCGGGTGGTAAAGCTCGTAGGCATCCCGGAACTTGGCGAAGTCGTATATGTCGTTGTCGCCGTCGCCGTCCAGGTCGCCCAGCACGTACCCCTGCACCCGCGTCAGGCCCGTCATGTTCGCCTGGTTGCCGGCAAGGAACATCTGCCAGTCGAGCCCGTCCACCAGATTGTCCTTGTTCAGATCGCCGAGGGGAAAGCCCACAAAGGGGCGACACTGTAGCATCATTATTGCGAATTCCTGGGGTTGCTGGGGCTGATTGACCGATGTTTTCTCCTGACGCGGAGCGTCGGGAGAATCGGTCAT
>CAYOBS010000078.1:0-12280 GCA_964402305.1 uncultured Planctomycetaceae bacterium
TCCACTGCTTGTGCTTGTCGTCCGTGCTGTCGCCGTTGATCCCGTCAATCTTGAGGAACATGTCGTAGCTCATCTCGAATCTCCTTCTTTCTTTTTGCTCAACCCTTGGTTAACTGGCCTTTTGTTGCCCTTGCCACTTCACACAACAGTAGCTTATGCACGGACCGTGCCAGCACTGTGCCGGCCACCACGGCATGCCAGCCCATAACGAGTATAAATCTGTTATTTACAGTCTTTTAACAAAATGGCGGCATGTGCCAATCACCTGCCGGCACCCCTTTGGGCAAGTCGGCCTGGCCTTGAAAGTGGGCACTCTGCACCCACCTGTGGGCTGCCGATGCGGAGTTTCCCACGCAGCGGCGGGGAAGAAAAGAAACAGCATCTCACGCAGCGCGGCCTTTGCGTGAACCTGCTGTTTCTTCTTTACCCGCCCAGTCGCATCGCTTTTGAGGAAACTGGCACTTTTTCCGCAAAGGCCGTGGAACATTCCCCGCGGCGGGGTTTTATAAGAGGTAGCGGGCACACTTACTACATGATAATCCAGAAATACCTTGATGTTGGTTTCCTGCCGGCGGCGGTTCTATTGGCCGGCTTGGCTGGCTGCACGCCGTCACAGTACGCCGGGCAGGCCGACCGCGACGCCCTCCGTACCGTCGAGCAGGGCAACCAGCGCGCCATGGGCAGGCCCGAGGCGTTCGGCGTGGCTTACAAGCCCTACAGACCCGAGGCCAACGAGCCCAACGCGCCGATCATCGTCGTCGGCAAGACCATCGCGATGGACGGCAACTCCCTGCAGAAGCTCTCGCTTGACGAATGCCTCCGGATCGCCTCGCGCAACAGCCGGTCCTTCCAGCTCCAGAAGGAAACGCTCTACAGCGCCGCCCTGGCCCTGTCCAACAGCCGGCGCGGGTGGGATTTTCCCCTGCCTGCCGGCGAGATCACGGGCAACACCTCGCGGACGGTGGTCAACCACGGCAGCGAGACCGACGCCGGCAATGCCGCCGTCGCCGGATCGCTGGCCCGGCAGTTCGTAAACGGCGGGATCCTGACACTGGGTCTCGGAGTGGACCTGGCCAGCGACCTGCTGGGCTGGAAGTCAACCAGCGTCGGCTCGCTTGTCAGCGCTAACTTCACCCAGCCGCTGCTTGCCGGCGCGTGGCGAGGCCTGGCGTACGAAAACCAGTACCGCCTGGAAAGAAACTTCCTGCTGACCGTGCTGGAGTACGAGCGGTTCACGCAGCAATTCGCCGTGGACATCCTTCGCCGCTATTACGCCGTCGTGCAGCAGCGCGACCAGCTCGAGAACGAGCGTGAGAACATCGTGCGCCTGGAAGAAACCTTCCAACTCACCAAGGCTCTGGTGCAAGGCGGGCTCCGCTCGCAGATCGAGCTTGACCAGGCCGACCAGAACCTGATGAACGCCCGCGTGCGGCTCATGCAGGATGAGCGGCAGTACAGCGACTCTCTCGACACCTTCAAGATCACCCTTGGCCTGCCGATCAGGTCACGGGTCGAGCTGGACTATCCCGACGCGCTGAAGGAGCTCAACCGCGTCGGCCCACTGCCGGTGCCGGTTGGCGAGATGGAGGCATTCGAGGTGGCCATGGGGTCGCGCCCGGACGTGCTCCGCCGCGCCGCGGCCGTGCGCGACACCGACCGCGACGTCGAGATCGCCGCCGACGCCTTCCTGCCGACGCTCAACGTCACGCTCGGAATCAGCGCCGCCAACGCCGGGCCGCGAGACGCCGCGAAAATCCGCTTCGACCGGCACACGCGATTCGCGTCCGGCACATTCCAGTACGACCTTGACCAGACCAACAACCGCGACGCCTACCGCAACACCATGCTCGCCCGCGACCAGGCCTTGCGAAGCTGGGATGAGTTTGTCGATTCGCTCAAGCAGGACGTCCGCCAGTCGTACCGTTCGCTGATGCTGTCCAAGCAGACATACGAGCTTCGTCTGCGCAACGTGGAAATCGCCAAGCGTCGGCGGAAGCTGGCTGTCTTGCAGCAGAAGGAGGGCCAGGCCGCGGCTCGCGACGTGCTGGAGGCGGAGGATGACTTGCGCACGGCCCAGAACAGCGTTACCGACGCCCTGATGAGCTACACCACGACGAGATTGCAGTTCATGACGACCCTCGGGCTGCTGGTCGTCGACGAGAAGGGAATGCTCCATGAGCGGGAAAAGCCATTTGAATATGACCGCATCCGGCAGCGGTACCCCTACCTATCCGGCCCCGCGGGCGCCGGACGATAGACTCACGCCGCCTGTCGATGCTTCGGCGCCTAGCCCCAAGGCGCGCCGAAAGCTGCGCATGGTGCTCGTGGCCGGGCTGCTGGGCTGCCTGGCCGTCGCGGGCGCATGGGTGCTGCTGGGCCCCGCCGGCGGCGCCGCGGGGGCGACCGACCTCGGGCCGGCCGTCGTCGTCACGCGGGGGCCGCTGCTCTACTCGGTCACCGAGAGCGGCGAGGTCGAGGCCGAGAGAAGGAAAGTCATCGCAAACGAGCTTCGCTATCCCGCCATCATCAAGTCGGTCGTCCCCGAGGGCACGGCCGTCAAGGAAGGCGACACGATAATCGAGTTCGAGTGCAAGGAACTCATCGACGACATCGAGAAGGGCAAGATAACCGTAACCGCGGCCGAGGACGCCAACACCCAGGCCCGCGAGAACCTTTTGCTCAAGAAGGAGGAGGTCGGCGCCGCGGTTCGCACGGCCGAGCAGGGGCTGATCAACGCCGGGAGCGACCTCAAGAAGTACATCGAGCTCGACGGGCCTACCAAGCTCGACGACGCCAATTCCGCCATCGCCACGGCCAAGCAGGACCTTCTGCTGGCCCAGGCCAAGCTCGACTTCAAGCTAAAGGTCAACGCCGACGAGGAACTCAAAAGCCCCTTCAGCAAGAACGATATCGAGACGGATCAACTCGGCGTCCTCAAGCTCTCTCTGGCCAAGAAGAAGGCCGAGAACTTGCGCCTGATGCTGATGAAGTATGACCATCCGCGGCAGATACAGACATTCCGGACTGCCCTGGATAACGCCAAGCTGGCCCTGCTCAGGGCCCAGCTCGAGTCGCGCAGCGGGATCTCCAAGGCCGAGGCGGCCCTGGCAGCGGCCAAGGCAACGTTCCAAATGCAGGACCGCCAACTCAAGGAAATGCTCGAAGACGCCGGCAAGCTGGTGATCAAGGCCGACAAGGAAGGCCTGGTCGTCTACGACACCGGCAGCAGCAGGTGGTATTCCACCGACGCCCGCGTCGAGATCGGCGCCAAGATCAACCCGCGCCAGCAGCTCATGATCATCCCCGACCTCACGACGCTGCAGATCAGGACGAAGATTTACGAGGCGATCGTCGACGATGTGCGGCCGGGCCTTCGGGTCCACGTGAAACTTGAAAACAAGCCCGACCAGACCTTCTCCGGAAAGATCGCCCGAGTCGGAGTCCTGCCGGACAGCCAGAACCGCTGGCTCAATCCGGGCGTGAAGGTCTTCTCCATCATTGTCAAACTCGACCAGGACATCGAAGGCCTGCGCCCCGGAATGAGCAGCGAGGTCGAGATCGAACTGGCAAAGCTCGACAACGTCCTGTCCGTGCCCGTCGCGTCGGTCTACAGCGAGCAGGACAAGACCTTCTGCTACCGCGTCGACGACAGCGGCGGCTACGAGCGAGCCCCCGTGCAGCTCGGCCGGATGAACAACACCCACGTCCAGATCCTTTCGGGCCTCCAGCCGGGCGAGCGTGTCCTGCTGGCCCCCCCACGGGGCGAGCAGGTCGACATGGGCAAGCCCAAGGCCAAGGAAGAGGACGAGGAATCCAAGGACATGCCGCCCGGAATGCCCAAGGACAAGGGCGTGACGAAGTCAGGGCGAAACGGCTCCGACGACGGCCAGGGCGGCGCCAAGACCTCGCAGGACGGGCGGCAAGGGACGCCGTCGGGCGCCGGAAAGTCCCCGGACGGCAAGGGCGCCGGAAAGAATGCCGGCCAGCGCGGCGAGGCCGGAGGCGGTGGCAATGGCGGAGGCCGTTCAACATGAGCCTCCGGCTCACCCACGAAGAATGAGAACACGAGCACTTACAGGTATTAGCCCTGCGATAGGGGACTGGCTCCGGAGCCCCGGCGCTGTTTGCCGGGGCGTCCCGGCGCGCCGGGATCCCCGCTGGTGGAACATCCCACGACCAACGACGGGGACAGGCACGGCCGAACAGCATGGCCGAGCCAGTCCCCTAACGCTCGTCCCCGTTTTTGAGCCGCGGGCGGCCGAAAGGAACGTGCTCACGTGAACGACATCGTCCGCCTGGAAAACCTCTGGAAGATCTACCGCCTGGCCACGACCACCGTGCCGGCCTTGCGGTCGGTCACCATGAGCATCCGGCAGGGCGAGTACGTCGCCATCATGGGCAAGAGCGGCTCCGGCAAGAGCACGATGTTGAACATTCTCGGCTGCCTGGACCGGCCTACTCACGGCAAGTACTTCATCGGCGGGCAGGACGTCTCCTCGCTTTCCGACAACGAGTTGAGCGACGTGCGGAACCGCAGGATCGGCTTCGTCTTCCAGAGCTTCAACCTCGTCCAGCAGTTGACGATCCTGGAGAACATCGAGGTGCCCCTGTTCTACCAGGGCGTGCCGCGCAGGGCCCGCCGGCAGCGCAGCAGATACCTGGCCGAACTCCTCGGCCTGAGCGACCGCGCCAGCCACCGCCCGCGGGAGCTTTCCGGCGGCCAGCAGCAGCGGGTCGCCATCGCGCGGGCACTGGCAAACGACCCGCTGGTAATACTGGCCGACGAGCCGACCGGCAACCTCGACAGCACCACCACGGGCGAGATACTCGCCCTGTTCGACGAGCTTCACGCCGGCGGCAAGACCATCATCATCGTCACCCACGAGGACGACGTGGCCGCCACCGCCGATCGGGTGACCATCCTGGCTGACGGGCTGGTAAAGTCCGACACGATCAACGAAACGGCGGGCCGGCAAAAATGAAAGCCATCCACAAGGTCAACGACATCCTCCGCCTTGGCCTGCACAGCCTGTGGGTCCACGCGATGCGGTCCGCGCTGACGGCCCTGGGAATCATCATCGCCGTGTGCAGCGTCATCGTCATGATGGCCATCAATGAGGGCACAAGCAAGGAGGCCCAGCGTGCCCTTCGGGCGCTGGGCAGCGACAACATCATCATCGAATCCGTCAAGCCGCCCAACGCCAGCAACCAGACCGGCGGCGACGATCACGCCGCCTTCACCTACGGCCTGACCAACCTCGACGTCCAGCGGATGCAGGGATGCATCCCGGGCATCGTCCGCTGCTCGATAACCCATCGGACGCAGCAGTACGCCCACGTTCTCAACGCCACCCTGCCGGTCTCAGTGATCGCCACCGAGCCGGTCTTCGCCGAGATAGCCCGCATAAAGCCGGTCGCCGGCAGATTCATCACCAACGTCGACCTCATCCGCCGCAAGCCCCACTGCGTGATAACCCAGGAACTGGCCCGCCGGCTGTTTGCCTACCGCGACCCACTTGGCAAGACCATTCGCCTCGGGGATGAGCCTTTCGTCGTCGTCGGCCTGCTGGAGGAAATGCCCATCGCCCTCGGCGGACAGGGAGAAAACGCCGGCAACGTGGTCGTCATCCCCCATTCGGTCGACACCAGGCGCTTCGGGGAATACACCATCAACGTCTCCCAGGGCAGCCGGAGCTTCGAACGCGTCCAGGTCAGCCAGATCATCCTCCAGATGGCTGACGAGCGGGCAGTCCTGAGCGGCGCCGACATCGCACGCAGCCTGCTCCTCCGCAACCACGACCAGCAGGACTACCGCGTCACCGTCCCCCGCGAACTGATCGAGCAGAAGCAGCGCCAGCAGCGCCTCTGGAACATCATGTTCCTGTCCATCGCCTCGATCTCGCTGGTCGTCGGCGGCATCGGAATCATGAACATCATGCTCGCCAGCGTCACCGAGCGGACCAGGGAGATCGGCATCCGCCGCGCCCTTGGCGCCAAGCGCCGCGACATCGTCGTGCAGTTCCTCGTCGAGGCCGTCGCCCTCACCACGGCCGGGGGGGTGCTCGGCATCGGCATCGGCGTCATGCTGCCGCAACTGCTGGAGTACATCAACAGCGAGATCAAGACCGAGGTCGTCCCCGCCTTGCTTATGCTGCCGCTGAGCATGGCCGTCGCCGTCGGCCTGATCGCCGGACTCTACCCCGCCATCCGCGCCGCACGCCTGGACCCCATCACGGCCCTGCGGCACGAGTGAGCATCTTTTGTGTTGACTATTCTGTCAACGGGGTGTACATATTCTGGTATGAAATTCGGCGAGTGCATCAAGGAGCGTCGGCAGTCCCTGGGGCTAACCCTGCGGAAGGCAGCGAAGCTGGTCGGCTTTGATCCTGCGTACCTGTCCCGGATGGAGGCGGGTAAAGTCGCAGCCTCCGACGAACTGGTCGATCGGCTGGCCAAGGTGCTGGCCTGCGAAAAGGAAGAACTGTACGTGATGGCGGGCCGTCTGCCCGACACGCTGCGCCCAGCGGCAGATGAACAGACACACAGCGTCGTGGTGGCGATCCGCGACACGCTCAATGCGGCCCTGGATCACGCCGCCCATGCCGTGGTACTCCCACATTCTTCGCCTGGGCACCCGCTGGCGATCGACGACGGATTCCCGTTCGAGGCTGTCAGCGACATTGCCGAGGCGGAAAGCTGGCGCAAGGAGGTCTACCGTCCCATATACCACATTCACAAGTGGTGGGCTCAGCGGCTCGGATCGGTCTTCCGGGCGGCTATTATCGCCTCTGCCGTGCCACAGGGATCGCCCGTGCTGGATTACTTCCGCCAAGCGGTTTCCCTGGACGGCTTGGTCGTGTTCGACCCGTTCATGGGCAGCGGCACGACGGTAGGCGAGGCCCACAAGCTCGGCTGCACGGCCATCGGGCGTGACATCAATCCGGTTGCTTATCGCGCCGTCCGCGCGGCTCTGGGGCCGGTTGACCGTAAGGGCATTGCTGAATGCTTTGATCAACTCAGTCGAACGGTGGCCCCGAAACTCCAGCGGCTCTACCAGAGCAAGGATAGCCGGGGCAAACCCTGCGACGTACTGTACTACTTCTGGGTGAAGGTTCTACCCTGTCCGAAATGCCACGCCGGCGTCGACCTTTTCCCCCGCTATGTCTTCACCAGACACGCCGACAAGACCAAGGACGTGCCAGTCTACGTCGTCTGCCCCGGCTGCGGAGATGTCTTCCCCATCGGGCAGGACGACGCCACTTGCGTGTGCGGAAAGTGCGGGCTGGCCTTCAACCCGCAAGAAGGACCAGCCCGGCACACCACGGCCGTCTGCCGCGCGTGCAAGCACGAGTTCCCCCTGGCCGCGACGGCCCGCGCGGCGGGTCAGCCGCCCGCGCACCGGATGTATGCCAAGCTGGTGCTCCGAGACAATGGGGCCAAGGAGTACCTGCCCGCCACGCCGCAGGACTTGGCGCTGTACGACGGCGCCAAGAAGCAGCTTGCTGAGCTTGACCCGCCCGTGCCGCGCGTCGCTATCGCGGACGGTTGGAATACGAGGCAGATATTGAACTACGGCTACAGCCACTGGCACGACTTGTTCAACGAGCGGCAATTGCTGGTCCTGACCACCTTGGCGCAGGCGATCTCAGACCTGCCCAAGGGGCCGGCCCGCGATGCGCTGGCGGTGTTGTTCTCGGGCGTGCTGGAATTCAACAACATGTTCGCATCGTACAAGGGCGAAGGGACCGGGGCGGTGCGGCACATGTTCTCGCACCACATCCTGAAACCCGAGCGCATGCCGATAGAGGCCAATGTCTGGGGCACGCCTCAGAGTTCGGGCGCGTTCTCCACGCTGTACCGCTCGCGCCTGCTTCGGGCCTTGGACTACCGCGAAGCTCCGTTCGAGATTGGATTGGACGGCCCCTCTGGAGAAAAACACGTTCGCAAGGTCTTCCACGTCAGCCCGCCACTGGGCCAGAAGATCACGGACTCCTATCCCAAGAATGGCCTGCCCAAGGGCGCGATCTATCTCTCGTGCGGCAGTTCCGCCCAGACGGACCTGCCAGACAAAAGCGTCGACCTTGTCGTGACGGACCCGCCGTTCTTCGACAATGTGCACTACTCGGAATTGGCGGACTTCTTCCACGTCTGGCAGGAGCTCTACTTCTCCAACGGGCGGCGCAAGAGCGCATCCACCACACGCCATAAGGAAGAGGTCCAGGACAAGGACTCGTCAGCCTTCGCCGAGAAGCTCCAGGCGGTCTTCGCGGAATGCCGCCGCGTGCTGCGAGACGACGGGCGGCTGGTCTTCAGCTACCATCACTCGCGTGAGGACGGCTGGACGGCTGTGGCCAATGCGATCCTGGGCGCGGGCTTCTCGTTGATCCAGAGCCAGCCGGTCAAGTCCGAGATGTCCGTCGCCGCGCCGAAGAACCAGGCCAAGGAACCCATCGACCTGGACGTCCTCCTGGTCTGCCGGAAGAGACAAGAGGACCACCGGCCGAAGGTGGAAAATCCCGATGCAATGGCCCAAGCGGAGGCGGCGGCCGAGCAGCGCGTATCCCGGTTCAACCGCGGCGGACGGCGGCTTTCCCGCAACGACGTGCGCGTAATCCTGTTGAGCCAACTGCTGGTGGAATTGTCCCCGGGGCGGGATTGCCGCCAGATGGCCGAGAGCCTGGAAATGCAACTGGCCGGGAGCAAAGAATCTGTCGAGCGGATATGGGCCGCACAGACGATCTACGAGGCTCAGGAGGCGGCGGAACCCGAGGGTCGCAGCCAGCAGCTTTCGCTGTTCAAGTAGGCTTCCAACCGCGTCTCACGCCGACTCGAACACGTCGAACCGCAGGACCTTCCCGGCTTGGGGCGCAGGCTTGCTGCTGACCTCGGCCTCGCCGCGCCCGCGGAGACGGATCGTGTAGCTGTCAACCGCTTGGGGCGCGATGGTCCGGCCAATCGTCTTGACCTTTTGGAGCCGCTTGTCCTGGACGCCCCACTCTTGCGGCACGATCAGTCGGCGCCTGCCCAGTCCGTCCGGGTCGAGGGTAATGGGATGTGGAAAGACGTACATCTTGCGGTTTCGGATGAAGCCGTCGGCGAACGAGCCGAACTTGTGTACGGCGACGTTCACGTGCTCGTCGGCCAGGGCGTGGTCGGCGTTGAGCAGGTCGCCATGCGCCACGCTGATGCTCTGGACGGGCCGGTCGTCCGCACCGCTGCCGGTGTACAGGAAGAAGACCAGGAAGATGTCCGAGCCTTGCTTCCGGCCGGAGGGGATCGTGCTGTTGAAGTCGATGTCCTTACGGGCTGGCTTGCCACCCGTGAACGCCAGCGACTTGATCTCGTAGCCTTCCCGAGCGTCTCCCGCCCCGACCCAAAAATCCGGGTAGCTGTTGCGGCCCTGCTGGACGAACTCGACCTTGATCGCTTTGAGCCGGTCGATGAACCAATCCTGGGCGAAGTATTCCTTGTCGTTGGCACTGCGGGGCAGCATGCACTTGCCCTGGCGACAGGCGCGAGCCATTTCACAGAAGATGTCGATTGCTTCCGATGTCACGGCGGGCAGTTTCGCATGGCGGGCGTTTCACCACAAGTCGGACATAACGGGGCTATTTCCCCTTACCCCCGCCCTCTGGGGCGGTCGTCGTGCCGCCGAGGTTGTCCAGGATCCGCTGGGTAAGCGACCTTGCGGCGGCGATGACGCCCTTGAGTTGCCTGGGCGCCTTTTGCTGGGCCTTCTCCCCGACGCAGTGGATCATCACGTCGCACAGGAAGCCCGTGTCGGAAAACAGCGGCACCGCGTCGCCCTTCTGGTCGCGCACCTGGCGGGCGCGGGCCGTCAGGCGGCGGGCGAGCCACTCGTACTGCGTGCCCGCGGCCTGTTTTTCCAGCGACTCGGCTGCCTTCTCGTACCGCCCATCCGCGGCCAACCGCTCTCCGGTCAGAAAGACGCACACCGGGTTGTCCGGCCAGGCACGCATGGCATGGGAAAGCTGCATGTCGGCGGCAACGAAATCGCGGCGCGAGATGGCCTCGTACACCAGGTAAAGGTGAATCGTTCCCAGCCACTGGGGGCCGACGGAGTTGGGGTCTTGCCCGGCCGCGGCGGCGGAGGCCTCGACCTGCTCGGCGCCGAGGCGCGGCAGGCCGTTCATCGAGAATGTCACGCCGCGGAGCAAGTGATACGCCGTCTTCTTAACCGGCGTAATGGCGAGTTTGGGGTCCACCGCCTCGATCTCGTACAGGGCCATGCGGTTCTGCCCGGCCAGAAGAAAGCCCATCGCCAGCAGGCCGGCGAGTTCGGGCGGCGGCTTGGCGACAATTGTGTCCATGTCCTTGGCGATGCCCGGCCAATCGGGCTTGCCATCCGGCAGGTTCTCCCGGCCGGCGAGTACGGGCGCCACGGATGCGGCGCAGTCGGCGGCGGCGCGGAGTTGCTCGGGCATCGCCGCCGCGTTGGGGTCGGCAGCCTTTCGGGCGGCATAGGCAAGTGACACGAAAACCGCCTTGACCGCCAGCCCGCGGGCCGTGCGGTAGCCGCGAGCCTTCCATGATCCGCACAGATCGGCCAGGCGGGCATCCTCGGCCGTGAGGTCCGCCAGCAGGGCCGCCTCGCGTGCCGCGGATGCAGCCTGGGCAGAGGTGTTGGCGTCGCTGGGCTGGGTGGCTGGGCCTGCCAGCAGCTTCGCCGCAACTCCGGCGGCGGCCTGGGCCCGCGCGGCTGCTGCGGCGGCAGCCTTTGGGTCTTTCGCCTTTCGGGCGTCAAGAGCGGCCTGGCGAGACTTGACCGCCTCATCGCGAGCGGCGGGGATCGTTTTGGGAAGCGGAGGCGGCGGGGCGGATTTCGAGCACCCGGAATTGAAAAACGAAACCGAAACGCAGACAGCGGACAGCGAAATTAGAAGACGGTATCCAACCATTTCTTTCTCCCGCATGACCCAACCTAAGCTGATCAGTTCACCCGTGTCATCAATATGACTTATCCTGCTCGCTGAAGCGAGCAGGCCTCGCTATCACGTTTGTCGCGATTGCTACGGGTTTCAGATTCCCAGTTCCCGATTCGAGCCTCTGTCAGTGTTCTAACAGCGGGGACAGGCACCTCCGCGGCGAATCCCGATGTACATCGGGACTCCGGAGCCAGTCCCCTGCGCCGGTTCCGAGTTCCAGGTTCCCGGTTCCGGATTCCGCCGTTTCTTCTCCCGGCTCCCGGCTACTCCCGGCGCGCCGGGGCTACCGGCTACCATCATACCGCCTGAAGTTCTTTTTGGCGCTTGTCGAGTTGGTTGCGAAGGCGCGAGAGGATGGCTGAGTGCATCTGGCTGACGCGGCTCTCGGAGAGGTCGAGAGTCTCCCCGATCTCGCGCATGGTCATTTCCTCGAAGTAGTACAGCAAGATGATCAGCCGCTCGGCCCGGCTTAGGCCCCGGGTAACCAGGTCCTTTATGTCCTTGCGCTGCACGGCGAGGAAGGGGTCGTCGCCGCGCTTGTCCTTGAGCACGTCGATTTCGCAGACGTCCTTGTTGGAGTCCGTCTCGAACCACTTGCGGCTGAGGCTCACCAGGCCGACGGCGTGGGCGTCGCGCTGGAGCTTGCGGAACTCGCTCATCGAAAGCTTCATGTCCTTGGCCAGTTCCTTTTCGAGCGGCCTGCGGCCAAGCTCGGCCTCCAGGCGCTGGAGCGACTCCTTGAGCTTGTGCCCCCGGCTGCGGACCAGGCGCGGCACCCAGTCCATGCTGCGAAGCTCGTCAAGAATTGCCCCGCGAATCCGCGGCGCGCAGTAGGTCTCGAACTTCACGCCCCGGCCTGGATCGAACGCGTTCACCGCGTCGACCAGCCCGAAGATCCCAGCCGAGATCAGGTCGTCGACTTCGACCTCGTCGGGCAGCTTCGTGTGCAACCTCTCGGCCGTGTACTTCACAATCGGCAGAAAGTTCTCGATGAGGCGGTTTCGGGCATCTTCGTCTTTCGCGACGTGGAACGTTTTCCACAACGCGTCAAGTTCCTCTTTTGTCGCCTTGATGTGCGTAATTTTCATTCCTGTTCGCTCCTTCACATTTGCTCCTCGAGAAACTTGCCGACCGTTGCCCGGGCCCACACGAAGACGCCGGAAGCACGAAATGAATTGCGTATACTATCCATTTTATCCAATATATTTTCGCTGCCTAGTTTATCTTGTCAACCCATATTATTATTTATTTGTGGATATATCTGCCCGGACCGACTCTGTAAATAAACGTAAGGCTTGGTGAACACGGCGGATGTGGATGCAGGGACCCCGGTG
>CAYOBS010000079.1:0-1087 GCA_964402305.1 uncultured Planctomycetaceae bacterium
AGCGGATTGCGGATTGTCTGGGGGAGAATCTTCCGGGAAAGCAATCCGCAATCCGCTCCCGGCGCGCCGGGACGCAATCCGCAATGGCGACCGCTATCTCGCACCACGACATCAATCCCAAAACAACGTGTTGTTTTTGCCAGAAAGTCAGGTCACGTGATCGGGGTTGTATTGAGGAGCTTGCTCCTGGCGGCCATGCCGGTCTTCCTGGCCGGCTGCCCGTACGTCCCGCCGGAAACCAGGAACCCGCACCTGACGCTAATTGAGCCCGTCACGAAGAACAGCTACTGCATCTACGTGCCGAGCTACTACAGCGCCGACCGCGACTGGCCCCTGGTCGTCACGCTCCACGGCACGAACCCCTGGGACGGGCAGCTCCGGCAACTGCTGGAGTGGAAGGACATCGCCGAGCAGTACGGGCTTATCGTCGTCGCCCCGAAGCTCGAGAGCACGCAGGGCTACGTCCCGGCGGTGCCCAGCGTGTGGCAGGCCAACCGCGAGAAGCTGGCCAGGGATGAGAAGGTCATTCTCTCGGTTATCCAGGACGTTCGCAACAAGCGCCGCATCGCCCGCCGCCCGCCCGGTCCGGACTCCATGCCGGGCAAGGACCTGGTGCTGCTGACAGGGTTCTCGTCGGGTGGATTTCCGCTGTTCTACGTGGGCCTGCGCAATCCGGATCTGTTCGACATGCTCATCGCCCGCGACTGCAACTGCACGACGGAGATGCTCGAGTCCATCGCGCTGACCGACGCGGCCAGGAAGCTGCCGATCCTGATCTTCTGGGGCCGCGACGACCTGGAGGAAATCCGCGACCAGTCGTGGGCGACCTTCCGATTCCTCCGCGAGCACGAGTTCTACGGCACCGAGCGCAAGAGCACCCAGGGCGGGCACCTTCGCCGCCCGGACGTGGCCTGGCGCGAATGGTCCAAACGCCTGCCGAAGGAGTACCGGGAGTAGGGGGCGCGGGGGGGAAACGATTGCGGATTGTCCCGGCGCGCCGGGACGGATTGAGGATTGCGGATTGTCCCGGCGCGCCGGGACGGATTGAGGATTGCGGATTGCGGATTGAGGATTGCGGATTGGGGAA
>CAYOBS010000079.1:1187-12160 GCA_964402305.1 uncultured Planctomycetaceae bacterium
AGGGTGTCCGATCGTTCCGTGCATTGGGTGCATCGTGGTTCGCGGAGCCCCGGCGAGCCGGGACGGAATGCGGATTGCGGATTGCGGATTGAGGATTGCGGATTGGGGAAAGGGTGTCCGATCGTTCCGTGCATTGGGTGCATCGTGGTTCGCGGAGCCCCGGCGCGCCGGGACGCGGCAACCACGTCTTGCCGCCCGACTGGCCGAAAGACGTGGTTGCTACGGCCCGGCCTGCCCCGTTGGGGCGGGCCTGCGCACACCACGGCACCCGGCTTCTCCCGGTTCCGCCGCTTGCTTTTCCCGGTTCCGGGCCTGCCTGCCGGCAGGCAGGTTCCGCCGTCTTGCTATTTCCGGCTACCCTGCTTCGCCTGCGGCTACGGCGGGCTGCGCCGGCTACTGACTACCGGCTACTGGCTACCAATCTCGCCCGCAGGGCGAGGAACATCGGGATTTCGCGGCGGGCACGGTCTTCCTCGGCTGCGCGGGGGCCAGGTTCGCTTACGCGGTGGCTGGGCCATTCCTCCAGGGCGTCGATGAGCAGTCCGGCCGAGGCGAAGGCCTGGACATAGACCTCGATCGGGCGGTGCCAAGTGACGGTCGTCACGGCGGGTTTGCCCTCGGCGGCCTGGGCGGGGTTCATCACGATTGCGCGGCGGGCGATCGACAGGTAGGCGTCCACGCGGCGGTACTGTCTGACGGCCGGCGGCGAGCCGGGTTCGGCTGGCGCGGCGGCGTGGGCCTTTGAGGCGGCGCCGGCAGGCTGGGCGGAGGCGTCCCAGCCCCAGGACGTCTGGCCGGGCGAGCGGAAGGCCGGGTGAAGGACGACCGCCACGAACAGCCCGCCGGGCTTGAGCATCGCGGCCGCACCGTGCAGGACCGGCTCGAAGGGGTCCATGTTCATCAGCGCCAGCACGCACGAGGCCGCGTCGAAAGATTCCCTGGCCTTGGCGAGTTCGGGCACGGCGCCAAGATGCCTTGCGTCCCCGACGGCCAGTCGCGGCCTGTGCTCGGCCGGCAGGTGGGCGGCGAGTTTCCTGGCGGCCTCGACGAGCCGGCCCGAGGCGTCGACGCCCGTGCATGCGACGCCGAGTTGCGCCAATCGGCGGCACAGCACGCCCTCGCCGCAGGCGATGTCCAGCACCCGCTGGCCGGGGAAGCACTCGAGCAGGCGCACCACGCCCGGCAGGATGACGTTCTCGTGGAAGTCGCTGCGTTTGCCGGCGATGAGTCCCTCGTACCATCCGGCGACGTGGTCCCACCCGCCAGGGCGCGGTTCTTGCCGTACCTTCCCGCGCGCCGCCGTGCTGTCCCGGTGAACCTGCCTGCCGTGGCCCGGGCTGCTGTGCGATCCGGAGCGGCCCTTGCCTGGCCCGCCGTCGCCCGGCTTGCCATGTCCGCCTGCTTTGCCTGGTTTGCCCGGTTTGTCTGGTTTGTCTGACATTTGCTCTCGTTTGTCTGCACGCATGCTATCGCTGGCCGATTGGCTGGGCAAGGACCCCATGTTATCATTACCTATAATGATGCGTGCTCAGACAAGAAGTGTATATTATGAGTGCCACACGATGTGTCGCGTTTGCCGCGGCCGCTGTGGCGACTGCGTCACTTGGCATAGGGTGTAACAACATGGCTCAGAAGAAGACCGATTTGCCGGCGAAGGCTCAGCAGGGACAGGCCGTCGAAACTACCATGCCGCCTCTGACCGAGGCAGAGGCGCACATTGTTCGGGACAAGGGCACCGAGGCCCCGTTCACGGGCAAGTACTGGGACTACTTCGGCCAGGGCGCGTACATCTGCCGGCAGTGCGGCACGTGGCTGTACACGTCAAAGAGCAAGTTCCGCAGCGAGTGCGGCTGGCCGAGCTTCGACGATGAGATTCCCGGCGCCGTCATTCGGCAGCCCGACGCCGACGGCCGGCGCACGGAGATCATCTGCGCCTACTGCGGGGCGCACCTCGGGCACGTGTTTATCGGCGAGGGCTACACCCAGAAGAACACGCGCCACTGCGTGAACTCCGCGTCCATCGTGTTCCGCACAGCCGAGGAAATGAAGCAGGCCGCCGACAAGGCCACCACCGCCCAGGCTGCTGCGCCGGTTGCGCCAACCGCGCCCGCTGCGCCGGCTGCGCCCGCGGCCGGGCCGGCGACCGAGGTGGCGATCTTCGCCGGCGGGTGCTTCTGGGGCGTCGAGCACTTCTTCGACAAGGCCCCCGGCGTGATCAGCGCCACCTCCGGCTACACCGGCGGGGCGACGAAGAACCCCACCTACGAGGATGTCTGCACCGGCAAAACCGGCCACGCCGAGGCCGTCAAGGTGGTCTACGACCCGGCCAGGACTTCCTACGAGGCCCTGGCCAGGCTGTTCTTCGAGATCCACGACCCGACCACCGTCAACCGCCAGGGCCCCGACGCCGGCACACAGTACCGCTCGGCCATCTTCTGCATGAACGACGAGCAGAAGAAGATCGCCGGCAAGCTCATCAAGCAGCTTCGCGACAAGGGCTACAAGGTGGCAACCGAGGTCGAGCCGGCATCGACGTTCTACCCGGCCGAGGAATACCACCAGGACTACCTGGACAAGAATCCCGGCCTGCCCGACTGCCACATCTTCACGCCGCGGTTCGAAGTCCCGCTGGAGCCTTGACGCCGCCGGACCGGCAGAAGGTCTGGGCGTTACAGGCCGCGGAAGACGTCTTTGCGGTGGGCGATGCGGATAATGAAGACGATCAGGACGCGGTCCAGGATTTGGTAGACGATTCGGTAATCCCCGACTCTAATCCGGTAGGCCGTCTCGGACCCGACCAGCTTGGCGCAACCGACAGGCCGGGGCTGTTGGGCCAGGCCGTCGATCGCCTTGGCGATGTGCCGGCGGTGGGGATTGGGAATTGCGGCAAGCGCCTTTATCGCCGAGAGCTTGATCTCGATGCGGTAAGACATTGCCTAGAGCCCCATCGCCTTTTTGACCTTGGCCCATGGCTTGGCGGGCTCGTCCTTTGCTGCCCTAATGGCGTCCAGGTCCAGCTTGTCCTCGATCCGCTCCAACAGTTCCAGGTCTTCCACGGATACCAGGGCGAAAAGGTCCTTTCCCCGCCTTTCGACGATAAGTCGCTCGCCCCGCAGGGAAACGCGGTTGCCCAGGTCGGCCAGGTGCTCACGCGCATCGCTTATCGAGATCGTTTCCATTCGCCATTCTCCAATCTATCGTTACGTACCAATTGTACGTTTGGTACATCCCGTTGTCAAGCCGGATATGCCCTTATGTCATTTCTACTTTGGTTTGACAGCCGGATATGCCCTTATGGGCACACTACGAACGCCAGGGGCGCTTTCGAATCGCGGCGCCAGTCCAGCGCACGCGGAGCGTTAGTAGCGACGCCGTCCCCTTGGGGGCAGGAAGGCGTTATTCTTCCGGATATGCTCTTATGGTCCTTGTCGGCGTGTACGGCGGCCTGCTACTTCGCCGCCGCGGCGATGTCTCGGCCCAGTTTGCCGCAGGCGTCGAGCGCCTTCTGGTCCGGCGCGCCCTTGGACTCGACCACGTCGCCGACCAGCGTGCCGATTCCCTGGAAGAGTTTGACCAGCGGGCCTCGGACGGCCCCGCCTCCGCCGTGGGAATAGAACAGGCCGTAGGGCTTGCCAGTCAGGCCCTGGGGTTTGGCCATCTTGGCGATGTGCCAGTCGTCCAGGAACACCTTCAGCCCGCCGGCGAGGTAGCTGTAGTAGTCGGGCGTCCCGAAGGCGACGGCGTCGGCCTGGCGGAACCGCTCGATGTCCAGCCGGCCTTCGTTGGTGTTCATCAGCGAGACCGTGGCCCCGGCCAACTTGGCGCTCGCGGCCAGCGCCTCGGCCATCGCTTTGGTGTTGCCGTGCTCTTGCGAATGGTATAGAATCAGAATCGTTGCCATGAGTTCATCTCCTGCTCTTGAAAGAAGACTTCAGGCTACAGGCTTCAGGCTACAGGCTTCAGGCTACAGGCTTCAGGCTACAGGCTTCAGGCTACAGGCTTCAGGCTTCAGGCTACAGGCTTCAGGCTTCAGGCTTCAGGCTACAGGCTTCAGGCTTCAGGCTACAGGCCGCAAGATCCCGAGCCGTGCCCGCGCCTGAAGTCTGGAGCTTTCTTTTCATGTTTTCGGGTGAGCCGAAGGATCATGTGCGGCTGTAGTCATGGAAACTCCTGCGTCGCTTTGCGTGCGGGCCGCGACCCGAACGGCGACGCTTCACTCAGCCCGCCAACCGTCCACTGTCAATTGTCAATTGTCAATTGTCAACTGCCAATTGCCAACTGCCAACTGTCAACTGTCCACTGTCAATTGCTAAAAATTCTCCGCGACGATCTCGTAGTACGCCTGCGGGTGCTTGCAGACCGGGCAAATTGCCGGGGGCTTGTTGCCTTCGTGGATTAGGCCGCAGTTGCGGCAGCGCCACCTGGTCTTCTCCGGCCTGGCGAAGACCGCGCCGGCTTCGAAGTTCGCCAGCAGCTTCCTGTAGCGGGCCTCGTGCTCCTTCTCGATCTTCGCCAGGCCGTCGAACAGGCGGGCGATGTCGTCGAAGCCTTCCTCGCGGGCTGTCTTGGCCATGCCTGGGTACATTTCGGTCCACTCGTGGTTCTCCCCGCCGGCCGCGGCCTGGAGATTCGCCCGCGTGTCGCCGATGCCCTCCAGCAGCTTGAAGTGCAGCTTGGCGTGCTCTTTCTCCTGCTCGGCCGTGTCAAGGAAGATCGCGGCGATCTGCTCGTAGCCCTCCTTTTTCGCCGCCGAGGCGAAATACGTGTACTTGTTGCGGGCCTGCGATTCGCCCGCGAAAGCATCCTTCAGGTTCTGCTCGGTCTTGCTGCCCGTGAGTTCGGCCATGGTCTTCTGCTCCTTGCTCAAATGACAAATAGATCTCGTATCCCGGCCGCCGACGGCAGGGACGCTTGCCGGGCGGTGCTGCGGACTCGGTGCTCGGCTCAACAGTATAGGCTGAGACTGGGAGGAGGTCAAAACATGGCGTGTTGATTGTTCTTCCGCGTGAAGCCCGAGAGAACGCGGGAACTTTGTGAGTCGGCGGTCGTCTAATCGCTCGGAAGCTGGCTGGTCCTTTTCGGTCCGTTCTTGAGAGGTTGCCCGGCCGATATGCCGAGGGCGTTGCAAGGGCAGCGCCGGCTTCTGTTGATGGGCTTCTGTTGATACGCTTGACAAGGCGTTGAAGTCTCTGCACTATGCGGGTGTTCAATCGGCCGCGCGGCCGGCTATGCAAGGGAGCAGTGCCATGATGGGGAAATTGCTTTCGCAGAGGACGCGGGTTGTCGTTGGTCTTTTCGTCGTGGCAGTGGCCGCTACGTCGGCCATGGGGCAGTACAACGCGGGGTTCGTCTGGAACCGGTACGACGACTGGAAGTGCGGCAAGTCGGACGAATGTTCCGCGGGCAATCCGGGCAAGGACTCCGCCGGCAGGGCGGTGTGGAGCGCGGAATACATTCTTGAAGTTCCGCCCGACAGCGGGCTGGATACCGATCATCCGTGGTACTTGTTGCGTTCCGCCGGCCTGATGGTCTGGGACGGCCATTGGAGCGGCGGCACGTGGGCGCGGCAATATGACCTTCCGCCGACTACTCTCCGTGTTGCCCTGGGGCATATCCCGACAGATAAGTCTTACCGGGGCGACCACTACGCGCACGTGCCCCTGATGCGATGGAAGAACCCGTCAAGAACGCCGCTGACGGTATCCTTGGCCTCCGGTTCGGATTTCCTGTGCCAGTTGGATATCGGCATGCCGACCGGCACGGTGGCTGACGTGGTGATCGCCCGGACTGACGCTTCAGACGGCAACTCGGTGCATGTCCTTTACCGTCAAACCGTCGTCAAGACGCGGGCAGCGAGTCTTCGCGAAAAGCAGACTCTGCCGGACATGAAGATAGACAACCTCGTTCTTGATCCTGGGGACGACATACTCTTCAGCATTCGATCGAGGACGAGGACGACGGGCTTCACCTGGTCTGATGTCGCTTTCTACGACGACGTGACCATTACCGTGGTGCCGAG
Organism: uncultured Planctomycetaceae bacterium; assembly: GCA_964402305.1. GTDB lineage: Bacteria > Planctomycetota > Phycisphaerae > SM23-33 > SM23-33 > JAUWQU01. The sequence goes on from CAYOBS010000079.1 coordinate 7,207, forward strand.
CCGGCAACCGGAACGCCGCGGGCGCCGCCGATTGGCGGACCAGCACCCCGAAGCGGGTTTCACGTGGAACCGGTGGAAGGACTGGAAGCCCGGCACGTCGGATGGCGAGTCGGCGGGCAACCCGTGCGCCGACTCGACGGGCAAGGGGGTCTGGAGCTACGAGTACATCGCCAAGGTGTCGTGCGACAGCGGGCTGGATTCCGAAAGCCCGTGGTACAAGCTGCCTTCCTCCGGCCTGATGGTCTGGGACGGCCACACGGGCGCTTCCGGCTCGTGGGGGTATCAATATGACAATGCGCCGTTTATATTCCCCGGCCCTGCTGGCCTTGGGCATGTTCCCAATAACGGCTCGTACTGTGGCGATCATTTCGCTATAGTGCCGTTGGTTCGATGGAAGAATCCGTCATCCTTCCCGATAAGAGTGTCATTGACCGGCGGCCCGGGATTCAAGGGCGTGATCCATTGGTGGCCGGCGGGCACCACGGCGGACCTGGTGATCGCGCGGACGGATGCTTCCGACGGCGGTTCGATGCACCTGCTGTATGGCACGACTATCGTCAAGACGCTCAGCCAAGGGGAGAACCAGTATTTCACACTGCCTGCGCTCAATATCGAGCGGCTCGCCCTGGACCCGGGCGACGACATCCTCTTCAGTGTCAGGGCCAGGAATGTGACCACGGGCTTCACCTGGTATTCCGCCATGTTCAACGACGACGTGAACATCAACATAGTGCCCTGAAATCCGCCCGTTACGGTTGAAGGTTGCACGGTTCTATTGTACAGTCGTTATGATTGGACTTGTGCCCCGTGGTGCGCGCAGTGCGATAAGCCGTGCTCCTTCCGGGGCTGCGCCGAGAACGGACGCCGGAAAACCTGAATTGAACGTGTTTCCGCATGCGATCAGTTACTAACGCACAGCCAGGCCGCAATCGCCGCTTTCGGCGCCCGCCGGCTGTCGCGCGCCGGTTGCTCGTGGCCTTTGGGGCGGCTGCGATGACGGCATGGCTGTCGGTCGCGTGGTGCCAGACCGCCAAGTCGAAGCCGGCGGAGGATCCCAACGTATTTCAGCCGCCGCCGTTTTTTGGGGATGTCCCGGCGGTTCATAAGGACAAGGCCGGGGCCTCTGCCGGCACCGTCCGGGCCGGGCCAACCGCGCCCGTGCCGCCGCCTGCGCCACCGCCTGCGCCACTGGTCGCGGCGCTTCCAGCCGCCCCGCCGGCCCAGCCAGCGGCGCCTCCGGCCGGGCCTCGCTCCGCCCAGCCCTGGCCGGCGGAGGTGCTGGCCCCCCGCGCCGACAAGGCCATCCGTGCCGGACTGGACTACCTCTACGCCGCACAGAAGCCAGACGGGTCCTGGGACACCAAGTACGCCGGCCAGCACCCCGGCGGGGTCGAGGCGCTGGTCCTCCTGGCCGCCATCGAGGCTGGGGAAGACCTCAAACGCCCGCAGCTCGCAAAGGCCCTCGCGTACATTGACCAACTCGCGCCCAAGACCACCTATGTCCGGGCCGTCAGGGCGATGGTCTACTCGCTTATGCCGGGCAAGGACTACGAGGCCCGCCTCGCCGAGGACGTCAACTGGCTGGTTGCCAACCTCAACCGCGCCGGCGGATGGGGTTACGGACCTGGCTACCGGACCACCAGGGAGAATCCCAACTGGGTCGACAACTCAAACACTTTCCTTGCCATGCTTGCCCTGCGAGAGGCCGAACAGGCCGGGGCGAAGGTTCTCCCCGTCATCTGGGCCAGGCTGCGAACCTACTGGGCCCGCAACGCCAACGCCGACGGCGGCATCAGCTACCAGCCGCCGGTCTTGTCCGGCTTTCGCCTGCGCGGCAGCAGCTACGGGTCCATGACGGTCGCGGGGATCGCGGCCTTGTACATCCTCACCGACACCTACGCCCAGTACGTCGAGCCGGACTACGCCGGCGCGGGCGCCCGGCGATCCAACGCCTCGCCTTTCCAGAAGCCCATCGACGCCGCCCAGCAATGGATGGCTGACAACATCGTCCTTGGCGAGAACCCCAAATGGGTCTGGGGCACGGGAGAGGCCTACGAGTACTACTACCTCAACCAGCTTCTTCGGGCGGCGGATGAGGCCGGGATCGACCGCCTCGGGGCGGTCGATGTCGCCTGGGGGGCCGCGGAGATCATCTGCCGGCGGCAGAAACCCGCGGGCTGCTGGACCGACCCGTCGCCGGCGCCCGGGGCGGCCGAGGTAGACGACATGGCCCCGATCCGCACGTGCTTCGCCATCATGGCGCTTGTGCGGGCGCGCGGGGCGGTGGTGATCGACAAGATAGCCGTCGGCCCGCACGCCGACGACGACCCGCGCGACGCGGCCAACCTCACGCGGTGGATTTCCCGCAACCTGGGCTTCAAGGCAAGCTGGCGGCAGGTACACATGGGCACGCCCCGCGCCGAGCACGTCCCCGCGCCGCTGCTGTACGTCCAGGTCGGCGACAAGGCGATCCCCGACGCCCTGGCCGTGAACGTACGCGCCTCGCTCGACGCCGGAGGGACCGTCATCGTTCAGCCCTTCGCCGGCAGGAAGGACATCGCCGATGCCGTCAAGGCCTGGCTGGCGGCACTGCTGAGCGATTACACCGCCGGTGCGGTGCCCGCCGAACACGACGTCTACTCGCTGCGCTTCAAACTGCCTGAAGCCGCCAAGCCCAAGCTCTTCGCCCTGGGCGACACGTGCCGGCTGCGGGTGTTCGTGCTCGAAACCGACGCCGGCGGGGCGTGGCACCAGAGCCGCTGGGAGGCCCAGCCGCGGCTCTTCGAACTGGCGGCGAACCTGCTGCTCTACACCACCGACCTTGCCGTGCCTAAGGGAAGGCTTGCCGTCAGTCTGGCCAGCCCCAGGCCGCCAGCCGCCACGCGGACCATCCGCGTCGGGCGGCTTCATCACGGCGGGGATTGGAACACCTGCAAAGGCGCGATAAGCCGGCTGGGCAGCGTCCTGGCCGAGTCCGTCAGCCTTGGCCTGGAGATCAGCCCCGCGGTTGATGCCTCGGCGAAGATCGACCCCAACATTCCCGTGCTGTGGATGACAGGCACGATCCCGGCCAGGCTCACCGACGCGCAGAAGGCCAACCTCAAGGCCTACCTTGTCGGCGGCGGGATGTTGATGATCGACTCGGCCATGGGGACCGAGCCTTTCGTCGCCGATGCGCGGGCCGCACTTGCCGGCATGTTCGGCGCCGATGCCGTCCGCGAGATGCCCGCCGCCCACCCGCTGCTGACCGGGTCATTCGCCGGCCAAATGGGCTGCGACCTGACGAATGTCAGCTACACCCGCGCCGCGGCAAGCAGCCAGAGCGCGTCGCAGGGCGGCGCCACCAGCCGGGCCGGGCCGCCGAAACTGCTGATGGTCGAGATTGCAGGCCGGGCCGCGGCGGTCCTCAGCCCCGTGTCCGTCGTCGCGCCGCTCCAGGGCCAGCCGATCTACAACTGCAAGGGCCTCTCCGCCACCGACGCCGCACGCCTGGCCGCAAATGTCGTCCTCTACGCGGTAGCACGATAAGGGCGGCGAACCGCGTGGGATGCTCACGAAAGGAAGAACATGCGCACGGACGTAACCAGCCGCTACTATCGAACATTCACATACCAGTCCGTCGACCGGTTGCCGGACATCGAGTTTGGCTACTGGCCGCAGACCATCCGCCGTTGGCTGCGCGAGGGAATGAAAATCGACCTGACGCCGGAGGAGCAGAACCAGATGTTCCTGGGAAAGCTCGACGACTTCCTGGGTTTCGACAAGCTCCCCCACGACGGGATGGGCATCAATATGGACCTCAACCCGTGCTTCGAGGAGAAGGTGATCGAGAAGCGCGAGCACTCGGTTGTCTCGCTGGACTCATCAGGCTGTCTCGCGGAGCGGTTTCTCAACAACGTCGAAGAGAGCTCCATCCCGCACTTCATCAAGTTCGCCGTCGAGACGCCCGACGACTGGGCCCGCCTGAAGGATCGCCTGCGCGTCGATGACCCCGTGCGGAACATCAAGCCCGAAACCATCGATCGCATCCGCAAGTCGGCCGCCGAGGGCAGGATGATCAGTTGCTGGTGCCCGGGCCCGTACGGCTGGCTGAGGAAGTACATGGGCTTCGAGAACCTTTCCCTCGCCTTCTACGAATACCCCGATATGATCCACGACATGGTCGAGCACATCATCGAGATGTCGCTTTACCAGTTGCGCCAACTGCCCGCCGACGTGCCCATTGACCACTCCACCTGGTGGGAGGACATGGCCGGCAGGAACGGCCCGTTCGTGGGGCCGCGGATGTTCCGCGATTTCCTCCAGCCGTGCTACCATGCCATCGGCCTGGAGCTGCGCAAGCACGGCTGCGATATCGGCGTGGTGGACTGCGACGGTAACCCGCACGACATCGTCGCCAATTGGCTCGAGGAGGGCGTGAACATCATGTTCCCGCTGGAGGTGGCCGCGGGCGTGGACCCCTTCGCCTGGCGGAGGGAGTTCGGCATGCAGTTGCGCCTTCGTGGAGGCATTGCCAAGGCCCCGCTTGTTGAGGGCGGCCGGGCCATCGACCGCGAGCTGGACCGCATCAAACCGCTGATGGAGCAGGGCGGCTTCATCCCGCACCTGGACCACCTGGTCCCGCCCGACATCTCATACAGGAACTACCAGGAATACCTCGAAAAAAAGCGGAAACTCATCGGCAAGGCGTGACGCAATTCCCCTATGTCCGGCCTGTCCGGCGCGAGCCCAAGCGGCGGCGGCGACGCCGCAGTCCAAGGCGCCCGTGTTCAGGCCTTCATGGTGCGGCGGCAACGATGCCGCTTTAGCTTGGTGGCCTCCTCGTCTTGTTCTTCAGCCCCGTTTACGGGGCTTCGCCCGCCGCAGGCGGGTATAGACCAGGGCTTTCAGCCCTGGGTGGCCGGCGGCGCGTCAATCCTTGTTTCTCTTTCTTCTTAGCACGCTTTCAGCGCGC
>CAYOBS010000080.1:0-12145 GCA_964402305.1 uncultured Planctomycetaceae bacterium
CCTTGAAAGCCCGCCACGCGCAGAGCCCGCACGAGGCCGCGAACAGCACGAAAAGACCGGACCACGAGTACTCCTGCCACCGCAGCGAAAGCCCAGGCTCCAGCAGCACCGGGTAGCTCAGCAGCGCCAGCAGCGAGCCGACGTTCGACAGGGCATAGAGCCGGTAGGGCGATGCCTTGGGAAACTCCCGGCTGAACCACGCCTGGAGCAGCGGCCCGTTTGCGGCAAGGACCATGTACGGCCCGCCGATGGTGACTGCCAGCAGGGCCAGGATTCGCGGAATCTCGGAGGCGCCGCCGACTGGTTTCCACGCCTCGGCCGGGATTGCAGGCAGCAGCGCCAGGCACCCCGCCAGCAGCAGCCCGTGCAGCACGGCCTGCTTTCTGGGCGTCAGCAGACGGATGCTCAGGTGCGCGTATGCGTACCCGCCGAGCAGGGCCACCTGGAAGAAGACCATGCAGGTGGTCCAGACCGCCGGCGTTCCGCCGAACCACGGCAGGATGTGCTTGGCGATTATAGGCTGGACCTGGAACAGCAATAGCGCGCTTAGGAAGATTGGGAAGGCATAGAACCACATGGCCCTGACGATCCTCCGGGGCCGCGGCGGTCCCGTAAAATGTCCGCTGCCGGTCAAAGCGAGAGACGCCCTCGCCGCGCCGGCAGCAGGCACTCTAACCACAGCCCAGCCGGTTCCGCAAGAGCCTGCCGCGGAGCTTGCCGCAGAAGACCAGGCAAAGGCAAAATGGCAGCGATAACAGGTGACTGTCATTATCGTCCCTCCTTATCCCCATCGCGGGACGAGCGGAAAAACACTAGAATTGCTGCTGAAGGCATCAGGAATGAAGAGCAAGCGCGACAGCAAGGCGATGGCAGGGGCCAGGCAGCGGGAGGCCGGCGAGTCCGAGGCCGATCAGCCCGTCGCCGGGCCGCGGGTGGACGCGCCGCAGGCGGAGTTTGTCTGCGAGGAGCTTATTCCGGTAGCAGGCTCGGCCGACGCGGCGATGATGTCCCGCGGCGAACCGGGGCTGCCACGGCGCTTCACGTGGCGAGGCGAGGCGCACGAGGTGGTGGGGGTCATCGAGACCTGGAAGACGCGGGGGCCTTGCCGCCACGGCAGCGGGGAGATGTATCTCCGCCGGCACTGGTACAGGATCCAGGTCCGGCCACACCGCATCATGACGGTCTACTGCGACCGCCAGGCCAAGAACCGCCGCAAGCCCAAGAGCCGCTGGTGGGTGTACACGGTCCAGCCGTAGGCCGTCGCGATGGCTCCGCGCGGTTGCCGCGGTTTTGGGAAGCGCAGCGCATCAACAACGTCGCAAGCTGCCCCGCGTGGTTGCTCCGCCCCAGCCCCTACGGGGCCGGGGGGCTTCGCGGCGAATGAATTGATTCGTGCCACACCCAAGCGCTGTTTGCTTGGGGGTGCTTTCCAGGACACCCCCAAGCAAACAGCGCTTGGGTGTGGCACGAGATCCATCAAGTGACATGTAACAGGGCGTCAGTCGTGGCTTCTGCTCTGGCCGTCGTCGGCGTCGTAGGCGCCGCCTTCGACGACCGCGCCCTGAATCTCGATGCGCTCGGCGCTCTCGGCTTTGCCGGTCTGCGGGTTGACCGCGACGAGCATGCCGCAGAGGCGCGGGTCGCCTTCGGCGACGTCGAACCGAGCCGGCATGGAGGTTGTCAGCGCGCTCAGCACGCGGTCTTTGCGCCGGCCCAGAACGCCGTCGTATGGGCCTGTCATGCCAACGTCGGATATGAAGGCGGTTCCGCCGTCCAGCACGCGTGCGTCGGCGGTCGGAATGTGAGTGTGCGTGCCGAAGACAATGCTCACCTTGCCGTTGAGGTACCAGCCAATGGCGATCTTCTCGCTGCTGGCCTCGGCGTGAAAGTCCACGACGCGGATATTGACTTCCGCGGGGATCTCATCGAGCGTCTTTGCCACGGCCTGCCAGGGTGAGTTCCAGTTGCCCATGTACATCTGGCCAAGGGCGCACGTCACGGCGACCTGGTAGCGGCTGTCCTTTGTCGGCACGACGGTCCATCGCCTCCCGGCCGCGCCTGGCAGGAGGTTCGCCGGGCGGACGATGCGGTCGGACTGCTCCATGGCCTGGACGATCTCGCGCTTGCGGAAGACGTGGTCGCCGAGCGTGATCGCGTCGACGCCGTAGTGGTGGAGTTTCTTGACGATCTGCGGCGTAAGCCCGCTGCCGCCGGCGGCGTTCTCGGCATTGGCGACGACGAAGTCGACCTTGCGCTCCTCGATGAAGGCGGGAAGTTTGTCGGCGAGCACCATTCGGCCGGGCCGGCCCACGACGTCGCCGATGCATAGGATGTTGATGGACATATGCGATTGCTTTCCACCGCCCCTTGGGCGGAAACGGTTCGGGCAACGCCCGAACGGGTAGATTGTAACCGAATGCGGCGAGGAAAGCATCCGCAGATTGCGCAGATTTGCGCAGACCAGAGGCTTGTCGTTATAATCTGCGTAAATCTGCGCAATCTGCGGATAGAATCAACGAACTATGCCGGACTTCAAAGTCGTATCCCAGATGACCCCTCGCGGCGATCAGCCGCAGGCTATCGACCGCCTGACGGAGAACATCCATCGTGGGCAGAAGTTCAACGTCCTGTTGGGCGCAACGGGCACCGGCAAGACGTTCACCATGGCCCACGTCGTCGAGCGGATCAACAAGCCCACGCTGGTCATCAGCCACAACAAGACGCTCGCCGCCCAGCTCTACGAGGAGTTCAAGGACCTCTTCCCCAAAAACGCCGTCGAGTATTTCGTCAGCTATTACGACTATTACCAGCCCGAGGCGTACATCCCGCAGCGGGACATCTACATCGAGAAGGACGCCAGCCGGAACGATGACCTCGACCGCCTCCGCCTGTCCGCCACCACAAGCCTTTCCAGCCGGCGCGACGTCCTGATCGTCGCCAGCGTGTCGTGCATCTTCGGCCTCGGCTCGCCGGAGGAATACCAGAAGATGGTCGCCGCCGTGCGAGTCGGCGACGCGGCGGACCGGCAGGAACTGCTGCGAAAGCTCATCGCCCTCCGGTACGACCGCAACGACGTGAACTTCAAGCGGGGCACGTTCCGCGTCCGCGGCGACACGATCGAGATCCATCCGGCCTACGAGGAGTTCGGCTACCAGATCGAGTTCTTCGGCGACCAGGTCGACGCGATTCACCTGATAAACCCCACCACCGGCGATGCGCTTTCGCCGGTGGAGCAGGTGTTCATATTCCCGGCCGTGCATTACGTCGCCGACGAGGGCACGATCGAGGCCGCCGCCGGCGGCATCCGCAAGGAGCTTGACCAGCGGCTCATCGAGTTCCGCAACGCGGGCAAGCTGCTGGAGGCCCAGCGTCTGGCGGCCAGGACGAAGTACGACATCGAGATGCTTCTTGAGGTGGGTTTCTGCCCCGGCATCGAGAACTACTCGCGGCATCTCGACGGGCGGGCGCCGGGCGAGAAGCCCTACACGTTGATAGACTACTTCGGCGACGACTTCCTGCTGGTCATCGACGAGAGCCACGTGACGGTTCCGCAGGTCCGCGCGATGTACAATGGCGACCGCAGCCGCAAGGAGGTGCTCGTCGAGCACGGCTTCCGCCTGCCAAGCGCGCTGGACAACCGCCCGCTTCGCTTCGATGAGTTCGAGGCGATGTGGAAGCAGGTGGTTTTCGTCTCGGCCACGCCGGCCCAGTACGAGCTTCAATGCACCGGCGGGGAGATTGTCGAGCAGATCATCCGCCCGACGGGGCTGGTGGACCCGCGGGTGGAGGTTCGCCCGGCCCGCGGGCAGGTGGCGGACCTGCTGGCGGAGATCGGCAAGCGCGTCGCCGCCGGCGAGCGGACGCTGATAACCACGCTGACCAAGCGCCTGGCCGAGGACCTGTCGCAGTACGTCCGCAACGAGGGCTTCCGCTGCCAGTACCTCCACAGCGAGGTGGACACGCTGGAGCGCGTCGACATCCTCCGCGAGCTGCGGGAGGGCAAGTTCGACGTGCTGGTGGGCGTGAACCTCCTTCGCGAGGGGCTGGACCTGCCGGAGGTCTCGCTGGTGGCGATCCTGGATGCCGACAAGGAGGGCTTCCTCCGCTCGGCCACGAGCCTGGTCCAGACCATCGGCCGCTGCGCCCGCAACGTCAACGCCCAGGTGTTTCTGTACGGCGACCGCGTGACCGGCGCGATGAAGCAGGCCATCGACGAGACCAACCGCCGCCGCGATACCCAGCTCGCCTACAACGCCGAGCACGGCATAACGCCCGAGACGATCCGCAAGGAAATCCGCACGGTCCTGGCCGACCAGTTGCGGGCCCGCAAGGTCGCCCGCGAGGCCATCCACGTCAACGAGCGCGAGTTCGACTTGCTGGAGCTCATCGCCCACCTGGAAGAGGAGATGTACAAGGCGGCCGAGGAGTTGGAGTTCGAAAAAGCGGCAAGACTCCGCGACCGGATACAGGCTTTGCGCAACGAGGCTGAAGGCCAGGCCGAGAAAGCCGACGAGGCCGACGCGCGCCGCAAAGGCGGCGGCGGGGCGGCTGGGCCAGGCAAAGTGGGGCGGGACGACGGAGTGGGGCGGGATGATGCCCATCGTGGCGCCGCCGACGTCGACGTGGATGAAGAAGAGTACACCCTGCCCAAGAAGACAGGCCGCCACGGACGCAAGATGCGATAGGGTGGTAGTCCGCCGCAGGCGGATAGCCACTAGCCCGGAAAACTACATAGGTCCTATAGGTCCTATAGGTCCTATGAGACCCATAGGTCCCGCAACATCCCAAGCCTGAAGCCTACCTCTCCGCCATTTCTTCGTAGCACTGGTTGTAGTAGATGGCGTTTTCGACCGGGGTGTTGGGCGGGATGTGGTTTCCGACGGCCAGGAAGAAGCCGGGGCAGTCTTTGCCGATCGCCATGCAGCGCTCGACCTCGCGGCGGATCTGGGGTTTCGTGCCGCGAAGCAGTATGCGCGTGTCGGCGTTGCCGATGAATGCGTGCGTCTGGCCGTAGGCCTTGGCGATGTAGGCCATGTCCGTCATCGGCTCGAGCACGAAGCCATGCACGCCGCAGGCGGCTATGTCGTCGATGAAGGCGGTATAATTGCCGTCAGATGTGTAGAGGATTTTCTTGCCGCTGTCGATCAGCGGGCCAAAGAAACGCTTGTAGTTGGGGAACACATACTCTCGGTACCATTCGGGCGGCAGGAAGGCCCCGGCCGTCCACACTATGTCGTCGTGACTCATCACCACCGGCACGTCCGCGTCGGCAAGTGCTTCGTAGTATTGAAGGATCCAGCTCGAATAGCGGTTGGTCAGGTCGCCGAAGGCCTTGGCATCCGTCCCGGCCGCCAAGAGCAGCATCTCCCAGCCGAACAGGTCGATCAGCCCGGAGACGCACGTGATGTACACGCCGGTCATGTTGACCATGTCGGGGTATTTGCGGCAGAGCCCCTCGTATTGTTTCTCGAATCGTTTTGTGGTCGCGGCGTGATCGATGGAGCCGAAGGCCTCCCACGGGTCGAAGGCCAGGACTTGCTCCGGCTCGGTAAAGGGGCAGGATCGCACGGTGTCGAAGTCGCCCCCGCCGTCGGCGTAGACGCAGTGGCCCATGCGGGTGCGGAGGTCCTTGAATTCCGAGCCGCCGATGAGCGTACACCACAGCAGGTCGAAGTTCCATGCCTTCATGAAGGCCTGGCCGGCGGCGAGCTTGATCTCGTCGGAGCTTTGACGGTTGACCTGCATGCCGGTTACGGAGCGCACCAACTCCCAATGCTCGGTGACGGAGTATTCCGTCCGCGGCACGCGCGGCGGCATGTTGAGGTTAAGCGCGGCCAGGCCGTCCTGGAGGCTCATTCAAGGGCTCCTCGGCTCAGAAACGAACAGGCCAGGCGGTCCTGCCTAATGGTTCCTGGTTCCGGGCCTGCCTGCCGGCAGGCAGGTTCCGCCGTTTTGCTTTTCCCGGCTACCGGCTACCCGGCTTCGCCTTTCCCGGCGCGCCGGGGTGGCAGGCCGGCTACTTTGGCCCGCTCGGGGCGGGCGATGCGGGGATGGCGCCGGCGGGAAGCAGGAGCACCTGGGCTTGCAGGGGTTTGCCGGGCCCCATCTGGTTGACGACAAGGCCCCATTTATTGCCTTCGTGGCAAGCGGCCGCGTCGTAGAGCACCACCCGCCCGGGCAGGCCGGGGATCTCCAGGCCCATGGGGCTGTACATGTAGGGCTTGCCTGAGACGGGGCAGTCAAGCGGCGGGCAGGCCTCGCCGCCGGCCTGTTTGACGGCTGACAGGTTCGGCGGCAGGCTTTCGTGGGCCGCGTAGTAGAGCAGCAGCGAGCCCGCGACGTCGTGCAGGCGCGAAGCGCATGGGTCGAGCGCAGGGTCCAGCGTGGCCCTCGGCTGGGGCTTGACGGGCACGAAGGTGCAACCCGCCAGCAGGGCTGCCAGGGCCGTCAGGCACGCGGCCGATGATATTTTTATAATGATCCTATTCCGGGGCATCAGGACCTCCTGCCGGCGCCGAGGCCGGAGCCAGGCCGGGGGCTTTAGTCGGGGCTTTTGCGGGGTTCTTCTTCTGGTCCAATATGATGATGGTCTGGTCGGTGGTCAGGTCGGCCGGCATCGAGGTCGCGCCGAGCATCATGCCCTTGAGCTGCTCATCGAGGGCCTCCTTGTTTTCGTCCTTGTTGAACTCCTTGCTGCCTTCCTTCTCTTCCTTCGCCATATTCTGGAGTTGTTCGGGCAGGGCGGCCACGTGGGGCGTGATGAAGATCAGCAGTTCCGTCTTGGACTTGGTCTTGATGGTCCGCCGGAACAGCACGCCGATTCCCGGAATGTCGCCCAGGCCAGGCACTTTCACGATTTTGTCGGTGATGCGGTCTTCCATAAGCCCGCCGATAACGATGGTCTGGCCGTTGCGGATAGCAACGCGGGTCTGGGCGGACCGCTTGGCGAAAACAGGGCCGAGTAGCCCCGGCGCGCTGGTGAGCGCGGAGATTTCGGGCGCGACGTCCATGATCACCAGTCCTTCCGGGTTGATGTGCGGAATGACGTACAGGATGATGCCGATGTCCTCGTACTGGATGGTGTTGATGGTCGTCGCACTATCTTCGGTGATTCGGGAGTTGGTGATGAACGGCACGAGGTTGCCAACCATGATGGAGGCCTGCTGGTTATCGCTGGCCAGGATGTAAGGCCGGGACAGGACGTTGAGTTTTCCGACAGTCTGCAAGGCCCGCAGGGTGGCGGTGTAGTCCACGTCGACGACCTTGGCGATAAGCCCGCCGTCCGCGGCGGCCACGCCAACTCCGTCAATCGGGAAGTCGGTGCCGATGGACGACTTGGAACTGCCGATGCGGATGTTCAGCGCGGAGAACTCCACGCCAAGGTCCGTGGTGTCGTCATGTGTTACCTCCGCCAGGAGGACCTTTATCAGCACCTGCCTCGTCGGGCGGTCCAACTCCTCAAGGATCGCCTTGACGCGGTCGAAGTTCTTGCTGGCTGTGCGGACCAGCAGCGAATTGGTGTCCGCGTCCGCCACGACGTAGACCTGCCCGGCCAGGTCCCCGGCGGCCGCACCGAGAGGCCCGATCGACGGCGTGCTGCCGTACGACGACCGCCCGGATGATGAAGTCCCGCTACTGCCGAATCCCCTGGATGACGAGCCGAACGGGGAGCCGGACGATGAGCCGAACCCGGAACCGGACGATGAGCCGAACGGGGAACCGGACGATGATCCTCGGCCGGACGATGAGCCGAACGGGGAACCGGACGATGATCCTCGGCCGGACGATGAACTGCCGCCGAACGGCGAGGTTCCGCCGGAAGTCGAGCCTCGGCCGAAGGACGACGTCCCATACGATGAGCCGCCTCTGGAGGTCGTGCCTGTGGTGCCGAAGATGTTGTTGACTATCGACTCGATGTTCAGTGCCTGCGCGTTCTTGAACTTGTAGATGAAGACGGCCACGTCAGCGTTACGATCGGAGTCCAGTTCCTTGACGATTCCGTCTATGAGGGTCAGCGTTTCCGGAGAGGCGCTGACGATCAAGTTATTTGTGCGCGTGTCGGCCGTGGCGATCACTTTGGACTGCCGGCTTGTCGCGCCGCCGGAACTGCCGCCGCGGTCGCGCTCGCGGTCGCCGCCGGGGCCGCCGAACATGAAGGGGAATCCCCGCCCGCTCTGCTGAGAGGTCTCATCCTGCTTGAACAGGTCGGTTATCAGCTTGGCCGTGCTGGAGGCGTCGGCGTATTCGAGCTTGTATACCTTCACCGTGGCTTCGCTGCCCATCTGTCCGTCGAGGGAACTGATGATCTTCAGGACCCGCCTGATGTTGGCCTGCGTGTCGGTATAGATCAGCGAGTTGCTGGCCTGGTTGGCCGCCATCGTTGCCGTGGCGGGCACCAGGGCCGTCAGGTCCGCTTTGAGCTTCGTGGCGTCGACGAAGCGGACGGGGATCACCTGCGTGACCATCCGGTCGGACTCGGGAACCTTGTTCGGGTCGTTGCCGAACTGGACGGGGATGTTCTCCTTGGCTGCCTGGCCCAGCGTGACCACCTTGAGGTTCCTGCCCGTGTACACCGCCGCGTAGCCCTTCTGGCGCAGGACGGTGTCCAGCAGCAGGACGGCCTCCGTCACGGTGATGGGCGTGCGGCTGATGACGGTCACCCGGCCCTCCAGGACCGGTTCGCCGACGATGGTCATGCCAGTGGCCTTGGAGAGGTACTCCAGCACGCTGCGGAGCGGGGCGTTCTGGAAGTTCAGCAGGAGTTGCCCGTTGGGCAGGACCGTCCCGTTGAGGAACACCGGCCCTTCGGGCGCCGGTGTGGTTGTCGGCCCGGCGGCTGGAGCGGCTGCGGGCCTGGTGGTTGGCGCGGTAGTCGGCGCGGTAGTCGGCGCGGTAGTGGGGGAGGCGGCGGGGGCGGAGGCCGGCATGGTTTTCGGCCCGGCAGCCGGGGCAGATGTCGCCATCGGCGCCGCTAAGGCGGGCGTCTCGATGATGACGGGCCCGGTTGGGTTTTCCTGTCCGCGCGTAGTCCCGGCGGCCAGGAGCGTCAGGTACGCCGCGGCCAGGATCCCCTGTGCGAGCAAGCCGGTCTGCCGGCGGGGTGTTGTGCTGTCATACATCACGGCTGTCTGCGATGGTCGTATATTCATCTTCCCAACTCCTGCTCGCGCCGTTGGCGCATTCGTTCGAGAATATCCTGAAGCCCGTCGGGGACCGGGGCTGACGTGGCGCCGGCTGACGGGGCTGTGGTCGGTTGAGTGGTTGCCGGGCCCGTTGTCGGGGCCATCGGCGTGGGTGTTGATGAGCCGCTCCGCGAAGTGCCCGAAGCAGCCGCGCCGGCACTTGGCGCAGGCGCCACGAATTCCATTGACGCCGCCTGCGTGCCGGTCAAGGTGTAGCCGACCTTGACTGTGCTGAACTTCCCGCCGCGGTCGTACTGAACGGAGTCGAGGTTGACTGCCCGCAGGCGTCCCTTGCCGACGACGTCGCCCGTGAGGACCTGAAGTATCTTGCCGGCCTTGGCATCCTCGAAGAAGGCCGTGTACTGCGGGCCTTCCAGGCCGATGCCCAGCAGCACGATGTACTGGTCGGTGTCGACCGGTGGGGGCGCCGGGGGCGTGATTGTTGGCCGGGACGCCTCGATTCGCGGCGGCCTGGCGACGGGTGGCCGGCGGTTGCTGTCAAATATGTTGCGGTCCGTGAGGATTCTGAAGTCGTCCCACTTGGCCAAGTGTGTCGGGGTCGCTTTGGACGGCTTTGGCGCGACCTTGGGCGCGGCCTTTGGCGCCGCGCCCGCCAAGGCGGCCCAGGCCAGCGCCAGGATGGCTGTCGAGCGCAGCATCGGGAGTCCGGCTGTCATTTCTTTTCGCCTCCTGTCGATGCGGTCCGGACGCTGCCGGCCTGGGGTGTCTGGCTGCCACCGGGGGCGTAGAGGGTCGAGAAGTCGACCTGCACCGTCAGGCTGTCGGCGCCCGGCCTCTGGCTGCCGATCTGGAGCGACTGGATTCTCAGCGGGAACTTCGCGGTTTCCAGCCGCCAGATGAAGCCCGCGACGGCCTTGAGGTTTCCCTCGCCCGATGCGTGGAAGCACATCTCCGGCAGCAGGGGGTTGGCGGCGCCAGGCCGTTCCTGGGGGACCACGGATGACAGCTTGATTGCCGCCTCCTTCGCCCAGCCGTCGACGGCATGAAGGACCTGGCTTTCCGTTCCCTCGCGCTGGCCCTTCATGCCGCTGGCGACCATCTCCTGCCACTTGTCGCTCATCAGGCGGCTCTTCTGGAGGAGCAGATTGGCATCGAACATTTCGTCGGCCAGCCTGGCCCTGCGCAGCTTGGCCTCATTGCGGGCGTCCCAGAACGGCTCGACCACGTAGCGGTCCAGCACCAGCAGGGCCAGGGCCGCGGCCGTCAGGGTGATAACGACTCGTTCTCTCTTGCTAAAGACCATTTATCAGTCCGATCCGCCGTAAGAGAAACTCAATCCGAACGACTCCTCTCGCCCGGTCCTGCCGGCCGAGTGCGTGCCCATCGACTGGACATTGAACATCCACGGATTGGCCTTGAGGCGGTCCAGCACGTCAAGCGCCGCCTTGCCGTTCTCGGCGTTTCCGGTCACATCGACACGCAACCGCCCCGTTTCTCGCACCTGGACGGCGCCGCGAACCTTTTCCACCTCCGGCTTGATCGTCACGTGGGTTGCCCAGACTCGCCCTTCGGGCGGGAAAGCCAGCGTCAACTCCTTCATGCATTCGAGGAAGCCGGGGCGCTGATCGTGCCAGGTCCGGGCGAGCTTCGTGCGATCAATCACGCTGTTGGCCAGGACGAGACTCGGCTTGAGGCCGTCGGCCTGGCTTTGGAGCCTTGCTATCTTTTGGCGGTCCTGCTGCCAGTCCCACAGCAAGAAGGCGGCCGCGGCCACAAACACGCCCGCCAGCACCGCCGCCCACACGACCTGCCGGCTCATGAGCGGCTTCTTGACGGCACTGAGCCGCGAGTGAAGGAAGTCCACCGGAAGCGCCTGCCCGCGAATGGCCGCCAGCGCTACGGCCGAGGCGGCGCAGAACTGTCCCGGCAGCGGACCTTTGCCCAGGCCGTCGGCGTGGATGCCGTTTGGCACGGACTCCATTGTTACCGCCAAAGACAGCCTTTGGGCAAGGATGTCGCTGGCTCCGGCATCCAGCCCGGCTTCGTTCCAGATCAACAGTTCACGCTGGTGGCCGGGGGGCAGCGGGGGCGGCAGCAGCATGACCACCCGTCGCAGTTCGGCGATGAGCCGTTCGAGCCAGCCGTTGGCGGGGCCGGCGCCGTCGGCGACGGCAACCGGCAGCGGGCGCATCGTGCGGATGCCCGCGGCGGACTCGGTCAGCAGTTCGGCCCCGCCGCCAAAGACCCTCAGGACCAGCTTCTCGGCGCCGTCCGGGGCGCCGTAGGCCCCGGCCGCCAGGGCCAGCGTGGACGACGTTATGCCCTCGACGCGGAGGCCCGCGGCCTGGGCCATGGCCGTAAGCTGCTCGACGGCTGCCCGCGGCGCGGCCACGAGAAGGGCGCTCGGCGCCTCCCGGCCGTCGTCGCCGGCAGGGGCGTAGTCGAAGACAAGGTCCTTGAGATCCGAGGCGAATTCCCGTTCGACGGCCAGCGAGAGGACCTGGCGCACCTGTCCGCCGACACCAGTCGGCAGCGTCTTGTCACGGGCCGTCAGAGAGCGGGCGTCCAGCCCGATCACGCATCGCGACGCGCCGAAACCGTTGTCCCTGAGGAACTGCCGCAGCGCCTTGCCCAGCCGCGGAGGGTCGTGAAGGCCCAGCCCATCCGGGAAGGCGAACTCCGCGGCGCGGGACGCCTCGGCGCCGCCATTGAGCGGTACCAGTTCGACGGCAGTCAGTGAGCGGCCTGCAACCGCCAGGCCGAGGATTCTACGTTTTGACAACATTCTACCGGACCTCCAGACCGGTGGTTGTTTCATCGATCATGCTTTCCATTGGATAGCCGGCTCGCAGGGCATTGAGGATCATCGGGTCCAGAGGCCAGCCGAGGCTCGTCAGGTCCCGCCGGTATACCACGCGAGGCGGACTCTGTCGGGCGTCGACCACGATCCGGCAGCGGCGAAACGCACGCCCGTCGCCGGAAACGCTTACGATGTCGGCCGA
>CAYOBS010000081.1:0-6420 GCA_964402305.1 uncultured Planctomycetaceae bacterium
TGCCCTCGAACATGTCCAGCAGGTAATTGACCACGAAGTGGTGCAGGTCCTCCGATGAGAGGTCCTCTCGCTGCTCGAGCGGCACCTCATCGTCCGAAGGAACCATCGCTTCGAGCAGGCTCTGCTCCTGGTCGTACAGCGCCTTGCGCTCTTCCGCAAGCTTACGCTCCTCGTCCTCGTCGATCGGCGCCAGAGGGATCAGGTCCGGGTCTTCCTCCTCCGGCGGGGGCGGCGGGGGAGGCGGAGGCGGAAGCGGTATGTTGACAAGCCGGCCGCAGAACGGGCACTTGCCCCTCTTGCCCCCAGCCGCGTCCGGGGCCGTGACGATCTTGTGGCACTCGGTGCATTCGAATTTGATCGGCATCGCTATTGTCCTTCGTGACTGGCCAGGCCGCGCCTTGCAGGCGCCGCCTACTCACCAATTACCTTGACGAGCACCCGCTTGGGGCGCCGCCCGTCGAACTCGCCGTAAAATATCTGCTCCCACGGGCCGAAGTCCAGCTTGCCCCCGGTCACCGCGACAACCACCTCGCGCCCCATGATCTGGCGCTTGTGGTGGGCGTCGCCGTTGTCCTCGCCGCTGCGGTTGTGAAGGTATCGCCCGGGCGAAGGATCGAATGGCGCCAGTTCCTCCAACCAACGCTTGTAGTCCTCGTGCAGCCCCGGCTCATCGTCGTTGATGAACACGCTGGCCGTGATATGCATGGCGTTGACCAGGCACAGACCCTCGGCTATGCCGCTTGCCTGGACTACGCCCTCGACGCGGCGCGTGATGTTCACGAAGTCCATCCGCGCCGGCGAGTTCATCGTAAGATATTCCGTGTGCGATTTCATCGAGGCCGCGATTCTACCACCGCGCCAAGCCGGCTGGCAACGGCAACAATCGGGCAAACCACAAGCACCAAGGAACAAACAAGGACCAAATAACAAGCACCAAAAACCAAACAAGAACCAAGAAGATAAACAGCAAATCTCAAGCAAGACGAAGATGCCAAGCACAATGAACCGTTTAGGAATCTACAGAAGGCGCGTTACCCTTCCGCGGCAAGACATAAGACGGGCCTTGCCCTCCCCGTTTGGAATTTGCTGTTTTGCTGTTTGGTCCTTGTTTGAATTTTGGTGCTTGTGATTTGGTCCTTTTTGTCTGTTGGTCCTTGTTTGAATTTTGGTGCTTGTCATTTGGTGCTTTTTGGACTTGGGCGCCTCCGGCGACTATGATGCGTGTTTCGCCCCTCGGGGCGGACTTCGAAGGACGTGCAATACCCAATGCGAGACCTGGCCGAGAGAATCAGCGGCGAACTGCTGCCCCGCGTGCAGCAGCCAGCCCAGTACGTGGGCAGGGAGATCAACGCTCGCAACGCCGACGTCCGCGCCGCCGACGTGTCCGTAGTCATGGCCTTCCCGGACGCCTACACCATCGGCATCAGCCATCTCGGCTCGCAGATCCTCTACCAGATGCTCAACGACATCCCCGGCGTCGCCTGCGACCGCGCCTACTGCCCCCTGCCGGACGCCGAGGCCGTCATGCGGCAGTTCCACCTGCCGCTGTTTGGCTGGGAGAGCCGCGCCGCGGTGGCCGACTTCGACGTCGTCGGCTTTTCCCTCGGCTACGAGCTCTGCCTGACCAACGTCCTGACCATGCTGGACCTGGCCGGCATCCCGCTGGCCGCCGCCGACCGCGACGAGAGCTGCCCGCTGGTCATCGCCGGCGACACCCTGGCCGACACGCCGCAGGCAATGGCCCAGTTCATCGACCTATTCCTCGTCGGCGACGGCGAAAAGCCGCTGACGGAATTCGTCCAACTCCTGCGAAAAGCCAAGGCTGCCGGCGCCTCGCGCGAGGAAATCCTCCTGGCCGCCGCGAAAACCATCACCGGCGCGTACGCGCCTCGCTTCTATCGAGAGGTCTTCAACCCGGCCGGCGGGACCATCCTGGCCGCCGTCGAGCCGATCCGCCCGGACGTCCCGGCCGCCGTCGAGCACGCGCGCCTGGCCAGCCTGTCGGACTCGCCGCCCCTGGCCGCCCCGCTGTCGCCGTTGGTCGAGGGCGTACATGACCGCGTCGTAATCGAGGTCATGCGAGGCTGCCCAAACGGCTGCCGCTTCTGCCAGGCCGGGCACCTCCGCCTGCCGGTCCGCTGCCGCGGCGTCGAAGAAATCCTCGCCGCCGCACGCGCAGCCATCGACGCCACCGGCTGCCGCGAAATATCGCTGCTGAGCCTCTCGACGAGCGACTACCCGCACCTCGGCGAGCTTTTGACCCGCCTGACCGAGAAGTTCACGCCGAGGAACGTGTCGATCTCCCTGCCGTCGCTCCGCGTCGACAGCCTGCTCCAGCACCTGCCCAGGCTCACCAGCGAGGTCCGCAAGAGCGGCCTGACTATCGCCGCCGAGGGCGGCAGCGAGCGCATCCGCCGCGCCATCGGCAAGGGCATCACGGAAGAAGACATGGTAAGCGGCGTCCGCGCGGCATTCGCGGCCGGGTGGAAAAGCGTCAAGGTCTACTTCATGGCGGGCTTTCCCGACGAGACGGACGCGGACATCGAGGACATCTTCCACCTCTGCCGCCGGCTGAGCGACACGCGGAAGGAAGTTGACGGCCAGCGCGGGGCGATCTCGGCCAGCGTTTCCTGGCTGGTGCCCAAGCCGCACACGCCGATGCAGTGGTGCGCGATGGGCACTATCGAGCGGTTCTTCGAGATCCGCAACATCCTGCGTGACATGAGCCGGCGGTCGTGCGTGTCGTTCAAGTTCCACCGCATCGAGCGGAGCATCCTGGAGACGATCATAGTCCGAGGCGACAGCCGGGTCGGCAGGGTCATCGAGCGCGCCTGGCGGGCCGGCGCACGCCTGGACGCCTGGAACGAGCACTGGGACTGGGAAAAATGGCGGGCCGCGTTGGAGGCAGAGGGCGTAAGCGCCGAGGACTACGCCCACAAGACGCTGCCCCTCGATGCCCGCCTGCCCTGGTCCCACATCGCCGGACCCAAAAGCGACGCGTATCTGCGCGACCAGTACGAACGGATGATGGGGATATTGGAGGGAGGGGAAATAGCGGACAAGTAAGAATTGCGGATTTTCCAATTGCGGAATGCGGATTGCGGATTGCGGAATTCCGCTATTCATCGCCCGTGGATGTTCCACACCAAGGAGGGATCTGTTGACGCACAATCCACGACCCGCTCCCAGGGATTGCTATCCCTGGGCTTCGGATTACCCCACCCATTCCCCAAATCACCTTCGACTTCTCACGTGGCAATCCCCAATCCCAATCCGCAATCCGCAATCCGCAATCCGCAATATCTTTCCCACTCACCATTCTTCGAGCTCGCCGACGATTTCCTCGACGAGGTCCTTGATGGTCACGATGCCGACGGCCTTGCCGTCTTTCTGCACCACGGCCATCATGTTTCGCCCCCGTCGCATGGCGAACAGGGCTTCGGTGACGGTCATGCCGGCCGGGAACTTCATCGGGGGCGTCATTCGCTCGGCCGGGGCCGCAACGGGCTCGTCGATGAGCACGTCGTAGACGTCGAGTATGCCGACGACGTCGCCGGCATCGTCCAGGACGGGGACTCGGGAGTAGTTGTGCTTGTGGAGCATCCGCATGAGCACCTCGCGTGTCGTGTCGCGGCGGATGCAGATTGCCTTGCGGATGGGCACCATCACGTCGGCGAGCGTCACGTCGGCGATGTGCATGACGCGGTCGACCATGACTGCCTGCATGTGAGTGAGCACGCCGGAGGCCTGGCCCTCGGCGAACACGTCGGCCAGGCGGCTCTCGACGGGGACGGTGCTTTGGCGGCGCCGCACGGGCAGCATGACCAGCCACGACGCCGCCCGCATGAAGTACGACAGGCCCGTGATCTTGAGGACCCAGTCGGCGGCCGCAATTGCCCAGCTCATGCGGTACGTCAGCGTCTCGGCCAGGCGGTGGAAGACGGTCTTGGGCACGGTCTCGCCCAGAACAAACAGCAGCACCGTTCCGACAACCCACGAGTACCACTCGGCCGAGCCGCCGAATCCGCCGAGGTCGAACATCGCCGTCAGGGCAAACGCGACGGTGTAATTGACGATGTTGTTGCCCATCAGCAGCACCGACAGGAGGTTGTTGGGCGTTTTCAGCAGGCGGCGGAGCAGCTTTGCGTCCCGGCCGCCAGCCTCGGCACGAAGTTCCAGGCGGATCTTGTTCATCACGTAGAAGCCGGTCTCCATCCCGCTGAACAGCGCGGAGAGGCTTGTGGCGGCGACGAGCACGATCGGCCAGACGATCCAACCGGGATTTATCGCGGCGATCATTCGCCTTCCTCCCGCAGGTGAACCTCGATCTTGCCGATCCGCCTTCGCCTCATCGAGACGACGGTGAACTTCAGGTTGCGGTACGCCGCGGTGTCGCCCGCGGCCGGGATGCGGCCAAGCAGATACGTCACGAACCCTCCGACCGAGCTTATGCGCCGGCCCTTCAGGTCGATGTCGAACGCGTCGGCCCATTCGTGGATCGCCAGGTCGCCGTCGAGGACGTAGTGGCCGGGCGAAACCTTCTCCACAAGCGGCCCGGCGTGTTCGTGGCGGTCGGGTATGTCGCCGACGATCTCCTCCAGCACATCCTCCAGCGTCACAAGCCCGGCCGTGCCGCCGTATTCATCCACCACGATCGCCATCTGCGCCCTCCGCACGCGAAGCTGAAGCAGCGTCCTCTCCACATCGGCGGCCTCGGGCACGAACGGCACCTTGACCACCAGGTCGCGCAGGGGCGCCTCCGGCTGGAACAGCGCCAGTTTGGCTGGGATCACGCCGAGGATATTGTCGACGTTCCGCTCGTAGACGGGGATGCGCCGCAGGCGGGTCTGGCAGAGGAGCTTGACCAGCCCGGCCCGCGGGCCGTTGACGTCGTAAGAGATCATGTCCACCCGCGGCACCATTATGTCGCGGGCGCGGAGGTCCGTCAGCCCGACGATCTCCTGGAGCAGGACGTTGGCCTGGCGGTCAAGCGTGCCCCGCCTGGCCGAGAGGTCCAGCAAGGCCGCCATCTCGTCGCTGCTGATGTCCGAGGCGCCCGCGCGGACGGGCGCGAAGATCTTCACCAGCGGGCCTACCAGCGCCGCCTGCAGCAGCCGGATAATGCCCGAAAACGCCCGGCGCAGCACCGTCAGGGGCATCGCGGCCGTTACCGCCCACCACTCCGCCACGAGCATCGCCACCATCTTCGGCACGACCTCGCCGGTGAGAATGAGCACCAACAGCGGCCCCAGCGACGCGACAGCCAGAACCCAGGCCCCCACGGCGCCGAGGCGTTGGAGGTCCAGCACCATGACCGCCGCGATGGACGAATAGGCCACGTTGACAAGCAGGTTGCCCAGCAGCAGCGTGTGGAGAATCTGCGCGGGCCGGGCCATCAGCGAACCAACCATCTGCCCGCCCCGCCCGCCGCGGCGAAGGCGGAACAACTGACCCGGCGAAAGGCTGAACAAGGCCGTCTCCGAGCCGCTGAAGAACGCCGAAAACGACAACAGCACCACCATGAGGGCAAGATGCCCCGGCCGGGCGGCGAGGAAGGCACCCCACGTCGCCATCAGACCCACCGCCCCGGCGAAAAGCACAGGTTGTCATGGCCTGGAACGATCACTTCGGCAAGCTCCAGCACGTCCCGGAGGGTATCCAGGGCCTTCTGGCGGTCGTCGCAACCTTCCCACACCTGGCCCAGCGCGACGTGCCCGGCCGTCAGGACGGCGTCGCCCGCGATCACGATGCTCATCGTCGGCGGCGTCAGCAGCAGCCCCGCCGAACCATCAGTAGCTCCGGCCATCGGATAGACCGTAACCTGCTCGGTGAACTTCTCCGGGGCCGGGCGGAAACTCTCCAGCAGCTTCAGGTCCGCCTCGATCTGCGCCGCCTCGGTCGGATCTATGCGCTCGGCCGAGTCCAGCATCGCCGCCAGCTTCGCGCGGTAGCCGTCAATCTCGTCTTTGTAGGCCCACCAGTTGGCCTCCGGCAGCGCCGTGATGCTCCGCCTGTGCACCGGGCGAAGGGTCGTGCAGAACACATCCGTCACGTCGGAGAGCTGCTTGCCCGTCCGCTCGTTGAACACCGGCCCCAAAGCCTGGGCGGGCAGCGACGGGTCGATAAGTATGATCTTGCCCTCGTCGAAAACCGCCGTGGTCGTCGCGTGGCTGCTGCGCACCGCCGCCGACTCGCCCCACAGCCGATTCCTCGACAACGCGCCAATGCTGATAACCGAATACTCGACCGACATAGGAACCTTCTTTCCTTGCCCAGATAACCTTATACCGTAGCCGGCAAGCAAAGGAAACGACGGAACCCGGAACAGCCAAAAGCGGAACCAGGAACCCGGGAAAAGAAAACGGCGGAACCCGGAACAGCCAAAAGCGGAACCAGGAACCCGGGAAAAGAAAACGGCGG
>CAYOBS010000081.1:6520-12103 GCA_964402305.1 uncultured Planctomycetaceae bacterium
AACCCGGAACCGGGAACATGGAACCCGGAAAACGTGAAAGAGGGAAGCTTCGCCTGGGATCAGGTTAAGTCGAGGCCTGCTCGCTTCAGCGAGCAGGTGGGCGGAACTGAGACCATGGGCAAACTCCAAGTTCCGCTGTTAGGCTTCTCCGGGTTCCAGGTTCCGCCGTTCGCTTTTCCGGGTTCCGCCTTTTCCACTTCTCCCGGCTACCGCCTCGTCGTCACCGTCACGTTGCCACGGCCGAAGCGCACTTTGATGTATCCGTTCATGCACGTGAGGTAGTACCGGTTCCGGGCAGCGAGCGATGCGTAAAACTCCTGCGCCGCCTTGCCGCCTTTGACCGTCGCGGCCGGGCGGTCCGGGCTGCTCACTACGACAACCTTGGGCGCCACCGCCGCCACGAAGGCCGGCAGCGTCGCCCGCCAGTTGCCGTGATGCGGCAGGATGAGCACGTCGGCGCGGATCTTCTCCGGCTGGGCGGTCAGGGCGGCTTGGGCGGCGTCCGAGATGTCGCCCGGCAGCAGCACGGTCTGGCCGTCGCAGCGGACGCGGAAGACCAGCGAGCCGTCATTTACCTCCATGTCGGGCCGCCCCGGCGGCGGCCAGAGGACTTCCACGTTCGTCCGCTCATCGAGGGCAATGACCTGCCCCGGCGTGAGCCTGCGCACATGCGAGCCGCGACGGGCCAACCGGGCCATCAGGTCCAGCGCCTCGGGCCCGCTGGCGGGGTCGCCGATGCGCCCGAAGTAATCGTTGAGGTACACCTCGCCGGCCCCGCCGCTGTCAACCAGCGCGGGCAGGGCGTTGAAGTGGTCGGCGTTGGCGTGGCTGACGGCCGCGACCGACGGCATCGGCAGGCGCTCGTGGCGGATGAACGGCATGAGTATCTCCCGGCCACTGTCGTTGCGGCCGAGGCTGCCGGCGTCGAAGACAACCGTCCGCCCGCCGGGCGCCCGCAGGATGATGCAGTTGCCCGCCCCCACGTCGAGCACGTGCAGTTCCGCGACGTCCGGCGCGGCCGCGGGCCATTGGGTAAAGACGGTCACGCCCACAAGGCACGCCGCGGCGGCCGACGCCCACACTCGCCCGAACCACAGTTGCCGGTGGATGATGACCAGCACGATCGCGGCGTAGGCGGCCAGGACCCACAGCGGCCCGACCGGCCTGACATCGACGCACATGCCGGGCAGCGCGGCGACGGCCTCGACACAGCGCGCCATCGCCTCGGCAGCGGCGGCCCCGGATGAGGAAAATGTGTGGGCAAGGTTCGGCGCCCACGCAACAGCCAGGCCGAGGTATCCGCACACCAGGGCCGCGGTGACCAGCGGCGAGATCGCCAACGTCAGCGGCGCGCCGCAGATGCTTACCATGCCGAAGTGATACGCCGCCAGCGGCACCGAGACCAGCCAGGCCAGGATCGAGATCGTCACCGCGCCGATCGCCATATCCGCCCCCGTGTGGGCCAGCCAGCGCCGAACACGCTGCTCATCGCGGTAAACCCGCAGCCCGCGAACCCGCAGGAACCGCCCGAACAGCAACTCGCGCATCGGCCGCTGAAACAGTATCAGCCCCGCGACGGTCCCGAAGCTGAGCTGGAAGCCCGGCTGGAAAAGGTCGGCGGGGTCGGCTATCAGCAGCACCAAGGCCGCAAGGGCCAGGGCGTTCAGCGATGAGCCGGGGCGATGCACGATGGCCCCGACGCACAGCGCCGCGGCCATGATCGCGCTTCGCAGCAGCGGCGACTGCGACTCCGCCATCAGGAGATACCCGCCCAGGCAGGCCAGCGCCACCGCGGCCGCCTGTCGCTGACCCAGCGTGCTGAAGCGGCAAAGCAGGTAGATGAAGCCGAGGAATATGCCCAGGTGCATGCCGGATATGCTCAGCAGATGCACCACGCCGGTGCGAACCATCGAGTCCTGGAGGCCCAGCAGCGACGGGTCGCGCCGGCCCAGGATCAGCGACTCCAGCAGCAGTTCCGGCCTGGACTCGCCCAGCCCCACCAACCGCTGCCGGGCCCAGCGCCCCGCGCCGTCGCGCACGCGCTGAAGCCCTGTGCCCGAGCTCTCGGCAAGCACGGTCACCGCCGCCGCGCCCGGGACGCGAAACCGCACCAGCCGCCCTGTGATCCTGGCAAACTCGGCCGGGTCGTGCTGGCCGGGATTGTCGGCGGGCTGCACCCGGCTTATCCACCCGGCCAGTTCCACCCGCTGGCCGCGGGCGATGCGCTTGTCCGCCTCGAGCACCATGACTTGTGCCAGGCCCCGCACGGGGCGCCACCGGCCCGCGACGAGGATTTCCTCGGCCGACAGGTCGAACGACGTTACCGGCGTGCGGGCGTAGCCGGCCTCGACAGCGGAGGTGTGTATCGCCGGCGAGCCGGCAACCCGGCCGCGAATGCTGGCAATCGTGCGCGCGGGTCCGGCATAGGTCACGACGTGGTCGTCCGGCAGCCGATACCACGCGGTGCGGCAGTGGATGGCCCCAAGCGCAATGACGGCCAGCATTAGCGCCACGCCCGCCAGGCGAGTGAACCGCCCGAGCATCAGCCCCGCCGCCGCGGCCCCGGCCAGGCCGGCCCAGAGAGCCCAGGCCGGCGTGTCGATCGGCACATACCGCCCGGCGACTATTCCCGCCGTCAGCGCCACCGCCAACGGCACAAGCGGCGCCCGCACGGCCGGCGGATGATCCGCGGGCAGAGAGTCTGAGAATCCATCGGCCATGGACGCGGATTGTAGGGGCGCCCGGCGAGGCTGGCTAGAAGGTGTTTTGCAGTTTTTTTGCTTTCCCCTGTAGACGCAGCCGAGGCCCGTGCGTTCAGCTTCTTAGCGGAACAGACGATGCGAAGCACCCGGCCTCGTGGGCCGAAAATAAAAAAGCCTCGCACCGTGAAGATCAAACATGACAAGGAGACGTACCAT
Organism: uncultured Planctomycetaceae bacterium; assembly: GCA_964402305.1. GTDB lineage: Bacteria > Planctomycetota > Phycisphaerae > SM23-33 > SM23-33 > JAUWQU01. The sequence goes on from CAYOBS010000081.1 coordinate 9,439, forward strand.
GAAACTGTGGATCGCAACTCTCGTGGCGGGCGCGTGTCTGACACTTGGCGCCTACGTGCTTCTCGCCCAGCCGGCGGATGGCCCCGGCGGACCCGGCGGGCGAATCCAGCGAAGGGGCGCCGACGGCGCCGCCCCCGCAGATCGCCCTGCTCCCGGCGACCGTGAACGCAACCGCGATCGCCAGGGCCCAGGCGGACCCGGCGGGCCCGGCGGGCCTGGACAAGGCGACGGCCCCAAACCGCCCATGGTGCATATGGGCCCGCTGATGCACGTTCTGGACACCAACAAGGACGGCGTGCTTTCGGCTGAGGAAATCGCCGCCGCCTCCACGAACCTCCTGAAGCTTGACAAGAACGGCGACGGCAAGATCGACCGCGTTGAGCTTCTCCCGCCGCGCCCGCAAGGCAAGCAGGGCGACAACGCCCGAGGCCCGCGGGACGGCAAGGGTCCGCGGGACGGCGCGGATGCCCAGGACGGCGACCGCCGCCCCCCACGCGGCGACGCCGCGCCTGACGGCCCGCGCCCGGGCCCGCGAGGCGAGCGCGGCAATGACCGCCGGCCGCCGATGCCTCCCGCCGCGCCGCAGGAATAGCCGCAGGAATAGCCTGGCCAAGTCTGCTCACGCCGGTTGCAACGCCGGGCAGCGCCCTATCCTTCCTTCAGGGCGCTGCCCGGCGAATCGTTTCCATACCGCTCGCCCGAACACCGAGCCCCTCCCGCACGTATTTTCCCCTGACCGGGCGGGCCCAATGCGCTCGGCAACCGCACAACGCTCCCTGCACAAAACGCTCCGTGCATGCTTGCAAAACAGCCTGGACGGGTGTAAACATTCATTAGTCTTGGCTCGCAAACGTCGGCGGCATTGGGCGATGCCCATCCCGCGGCTGTGACCTGCCTGCCGGCAGGCAGGTGCGATCCGGGCCCTTAGCTCAGCGGTCAGAGCAGGGGACTCATAATTTTTCTCGCGCTTTTCCGTAAGACGCTGGTTTCTCGCGTAGTTACGGCAACACGCGAGACTTACCTCGCTTCTCGACGAGCCGCCTGGAACTGCAATTTGCCGTAAAAACCGCTCCTCCGGTTGTCGCGACAACCGCCTCTTTCAAGTGACTGTGCCTCCAAAACCGTTGGCCTTCGCCCAAATGCGGTCGAGCACACGCTGCAGGTCGTCAGCGTCAAGACCTACCGCCGGTGGCAAGCACTGGTCGATGACGACGCTACGGGAGAAGCTCATCAAGGACTTGGGCGACGACCGCTGGAAGGTTCGGGACGCGGCCTCTCAGCGGCTGCGCGCAATAAGCTGGCCGGCAGTGCCCGCGCTTTGCCAGGCCGTCAAGAGCCCCATGTCTGTTCGGGAATTGTGCGGGCCGAAAGTCGCTGGACCAGTTCAGTAGGCCTGGCTCAAGACGATGGCCATGGAATCGACCTGACGCAGCACAGTGGCAGATGACAGCAGGGACATTCCGACCTCCATAATCAAGGACAGGCCGGGATGACAGCAGATCTCTCGGCAATGCTCAAGGTTGTCGCAACAGCCGGATCCAAAAGAAGTTCCAGATGCTGAACGGACCCATGCACGATTCGCTGGGCCACCACATCCGGCATCATTCCTGACCGGCCAGGGAAGGGCTGCTTGCAGTTGCCGGCCGGCTGGCGGCAGATCCCTGGACGATGGCGCGAAGCAGGGCGAACTCAAGTTCGTATCGGGCCCTCATGGCGACATCTGGTATCACGTCGCCGGTAACGCCCATATTGGCGTCGTTGAACAGGCTGGAGAACGCCACAACAGTAACTGAGCCCTTGCCGTAGCGGGCTGTGGTCGCGACGGGTTTCTCTCCGATATGGATGAACGGCGTGCCTCCGGATACCTGGCAAGCTGACAGCGAGGTCGGGCGCGGCCACTGCGGCAGCACGATCAAGGGACCTCTGAGCGTGGGCATGTCATGGCGAACGCTTAGACCATAGGGCCACAGGAGGCTGTTGGCTGTGGATTCGGAATTCTCCGGCCCGTCGAGCACCAGAACCTTACCGCCGGCCTCGACATGGCGGGCGACAGCATCGCGAAAATCCTTAGTCACCGGCTGGTTGGCATCGATGAACACAGCCAGGTCTCCATTGAGCACATCCTGGCCGCCGGACCGGCGGGGAAAGTAGCCCAAGCGCAGAATCCATCGCTCGAAGACCCCGAACCCGTCGTTTCGGCCGGAAATGAACCCGCTCTTGGGCAGCCAGACAGTGCTGACCGTCCGGTCCATCGTGACCACCGTCATCGGGCGAAATGCCGTGGGCGGCTGGACAAGCCAACTCTGCGTTCGCTGCATGCCAATAGTCGCCCCTGCCCATCCGAGCGTACCGGCTGCGACCAGCACCGGCCAGATAACCGCGGCAGGTCGCGCCACCAGCAGTGCCAGCACCAGCAGAACGAGGCTGCCCAGCAGCATGGGAAGCCGGAAGGAATCGCGGCCGACGCGGTTGAGCCATTCGACCATCCCCAGCATCAACTCAGGCTTGCCCGGCTCGAACGTGCAGAAGTTCGAGAACTGCGTGGAGTCGCTGAACGCCGCCACCCGCCCCTTGCCGCACTTTGTCGCCCAGGCCTGAACGAAGGATCCGTATCGCATTTCAGGGCTGTCTTCCGCCTGCGGATAGAAGTTCCTGACGTGGTAAT
>CAYOBS010000082.1:0-9944 GCA_964402305.1 uncultured Planctomycetaceae bacterium
GGCTTATGATCCGCAGGGGCATCTCGGCCGGGCGGATGTCGATGACGTCGCCGGCGTAAAGGCTGCCGTGGACCTGCCCGTCGACGATGACGGCTGAGCCGGCGTTGACCCGCTCGGCGTGGACCGTTATGGGCTGATCGACGCCGACGGCGATAGGCCGCAGCGACAGCGAGTGGGGGGCGATGGGCGTGATGGCCAGGGCCCGGAGCGTCGGCTCCATGATCGTCCCGCCGGCGGACATGTTGTATCCGGTCGAGCCGGTGGGGGTCGCGACGATCAGGCCGTCGCCGCTGTAGCGGGCTATCTGCTGGCCGCCCCGGCAGACTCGAAGGTCGATCATCCTGAACGGCTCGCCCGCGGCCACAACCATATCATTGGCGGCGGGGCTGGTGAACCGCTCGGTATCGCGGCCGCAGCGGATGCAGACCTGCAACATCATCCGCTCGGTAACCGGCGCCTTGCCGGCCAGGATGTCCGGCAGGTGTTTGCGGAGATGCTCGACGTTGAACTCCGCCAGGAAGCCCAGCTTGCCCATGTTCACGCCCAGCAGGGGCACGCCGGTATTGGCGAGCATTCTGGCGGCCGACAGAAGCGTCCCGTCGCCGCCGAAGACCACGCAGAGGTCCGCATTCGAGGCGTCGGCAGGCAGGACCCCGCAGGCCGGCAGCACGGCCGAGACGCTGACCAACTGCTCAAGCCACCCCAGCAGCGAAGCGATCTCGTCGGCGACCCCGGGCTTTTCCATGTTGCCCAGGATCAGGACTTTCTTCTTCTCGGCCATAGTCAGGTCTCATCGCAGCCCGCCGGACTGGCCTCGGGAGCCAAGGTAGACGTTCTGGTCGCTGGTGATGACCAGGTTGCGGTCGATCCGCTTGGCCAGTTCCTCGGCGCTGTCGGCGAACAGGGGGCTTATCTCGATGGCGGCGGCGACTTGCCCGTCGGCGTCTCGGGGGACCCGCAGCCCCGCGGCCTCCAGCCAGGTTGCCGCCCGGCGGACCTGATCGTGCAGGCACGTGGTGGGGCTGTCAACGCCGGTGGCGTACTTGACCGGGCTGAACTCCTCCCGTCGGTCGGTCTCCAGGATCACGGTCTGCCTGGCCAGCGGCAGGGCGTCGAAGACGAACATCTCCAGCTTGACCGCGTTGGGCTTATCGGGCTTTACCAGCACGCCCGACTCATCGACGAAGGGCACGATCTTGTCCGCCCGGTGCAGCGGCAACTCGCAGCGGTTGTTGGCCGTCAGCCACTCAACGAACGCCCGGCTGATGACGTGAATCGCTATCGAACCGGCTGAGAACCTCAGCCGCCCATCGGGCGTGCAGGCCCGGGCCAAGTCCTCGGGCATGTCGGAGTACTCGATGACGGCAACCTTGTCGTCGACGACGCAGAAGTTGCCGAGCTTCTCCATCGGGTCGCGCTTGGGCAGACACTTGGCGGACATTTCCGCTCCGCGCAGGTCGCAGAGGCCCAGGAAAAGCGGATCAATGCACCTCACCAGGGGGTTGTCGACCTGGAAGTAGCTTATCAACTCGATGCCGCGCCTGGTCATGTCATCCAGCGCGCCGCTCTTGCGCAGCGCCAGCAGGCTGCCGCCGTGGCCGTCGGGATTCATCGAGACCGTGCCCTTGCCCGCCAGAAGCAGCTTGCCGGCGAAGTCGAATGACGGTATGACGCCCTGGACGAAGAAAAACACATCCTTGGGGCCAAGCCCGAAGAAGTTGTTCCGCCGGAAAAACGCCCGAGTCTGCACGTCGTTGGCGCGGCTGGTCATCACGTACCAGGGGATGGTCGCCTTTGCCCGCCGCCCGGCCGCGAGAATCTGCTCGGCAAACACCTGGAACAGCGACTTGTGCTGTACTGGGGTGACCTCGAAGCAGCCCTTGGGACCATCGAAGCCCAGGCGTGTTCCCTGCCCGCCGGCGACGACGAAGGCGGCAACCTTGCCATCGGCCAGCAGCGTCTCGCCGCGTTTTCGGGCCTTTGCGTGCAGTTCGGCCAGTTCTCCGATGGGCTGGGCGGGGATTATTTCGGGCGGATTGATCCCGCCGGGCGCCCCAAAGGCCAGTGGATTAAGGACATATTTCCGCACATACTCGTCGATGCGGTCCCAGTCGATAGCCGCCAACTGATCGAGAAGGGCGGTCTGCTCCGGCTCGGACAGTTCGTCGTAGAACCGCAGAAGGTGCTGCTGGCCGTAATCTTGAACGGTCTTTTGGACGGTCTGAAAGTCTGCCATCGCGCGCTCCGATCTGGCGTGAGGTTAGCTCCGCATCACGTCGAAAGAGTAGGTTTCGACGGCTGGGCTGTCAATAGTCTGCTGCGAAAAGAAGGGAGTAGTAGTTGGTAGATAGGGAGTAGGAAGACAAGACCGCAAGCCCAGGGGCCTGCATTGAACATTTATCATTTGCGGGCGAAGCCCGCGTTGTGCCTCCTCGTGGATTCCTTTTATTCCGATTTTTTATTCACCGGCGGCCTTGACATGCCGTCCGGTAATGTCTATCATTAAGGTTGGAAGCGGATGTATGTGGAGAAACATGGTCCTATACACCCGGGCGGTGGTCGCCCGAGTGTTCAACAAGGTAGAGGTCGGGCGGCAGCCCGGCCAAGTCAGGCTTGGTCCATCGGCGCGAGACTCTTAAACGCAATCATACCTATACCGTCCTCTCGCGGTGGTTCGGGCTTGGCGCGACTGGTTTTTGGAAGGAGGTCGCGTATGCGACAAGCAAGAGCGTTTACCCTGGTCGAGTTGTTGGTGGTTGTCGGCATCATTGGCCTGCTGGCGGCGATTCTGGTCCCAACGCTCCAGCAAGCACAGGAGTTGACCAACCGCACCGTCTGCATGAGCAACTTGCGGGGCATCAATAGCGCCGCGATGCTCTACAGGAGTGCCAATGACGACATCTGGCCGTGGCTGTACAACACGAACAAGGGCTGGGATGAGAAAGGTACGCCCGTCGGCAAGAACCGCAACCTGGACCCCAACAAGACCCCCGAACGCAGCGTGACGGCGCTGGTGTTCATGCTCGTTCGGCAGGACCAGCCGCCGGGGATGTTCCGCTGCCCCAGCGACAAGGACTCCGTCGTGGACGACAACACCAAGGCCAAAGAGAACGAGTCCTTCATCAAGGCAATGGAGTACTACTTGGACTTCAGCAAGCCTGAAAACATCAGCTATTCCTACCAGGCGCCGCTGACCGTCGCCAACGGCTTCGCCAATGGCGTCAGCAACTCCAATACGGAGATGGTCGTCTTCGCCGACATGACGCCCACGTATGGCACTGTGAAGTGGAATGTCAAAGACATGAGTACCGATCTGTCCCAGATGGAGATCGAGACGCAGCTCAGCAACAACCACAAGGGCAAGCAGGTCAACATCCTCCGCGTGGCCGGCAACGTTGCGGCGGTGAAGCGCCCCGATGTCGGCTTATACCAAGACAACATTTACACGGCCTTCGCGGGTAAGATAGCCAGTGGCGGCCCTCGCAAGGCTACGGATATAACCCTCGCAAATCACACGAATCCCGCCGACACGTTCCTCATCGGACCGAGAGGCAGGACCGAAGGCACCGACGCCAACAGCCCCCCCCCCACCAAGTGACGGCAACAGCACCCCGGGAACCTGGGCCGGCTGTTGACGGCACTACCGATGTTAACCGTAAGCGCGGGTCCGGCAATCGCCGGGCCCGCCTTTTTGCGCGCCGGTCATGATAAAGCGCCGTCGGCCGGCGCCGGTCAATTCTCCCCGTGCATGAAAGGCCTTTTCGTGATATCCTCTAGGGGTGCGCCCGACCGCTCGTGGCGGTTTGTATAGGTCCTATAGGACTTATAGGACCTATGACGGTGCATCCGACCGCTCGTGGCGGTTCAGGGCTGGATGGAGAAGCTGGCGTGGAATTGAGCATCAAGCTGGAAAGCCCGGGCAAGGCCGACCTGCTCTACGGCCCGATGGACCGGAACCTCAAGATGATCCGCGAGGCGCTGGGCGTGCAGGTTTTCGCGCGGGACGGGCAGATCAAGATAACAGGCTCGGCCAAGGGCGTCTCGCGTGCCGCGGCCGTGCTGGAAACCCTCCAGCGCCGCATCCGCCAGAACCGTCCCATCGACGTCGAGGACCTCTCCGCGGCCATCAGCACCGCCGCAAGAGAGGAACACAGCCAGGCATCGGATATTCTGGACGTCTACGTCAGCGGGCAGCTCATTCAGCCAAAGACCCCCGGCCAGAGCCATTACATCGACGCCATGCGTTCGCACGACCTGGTCTTTTGTTCCGGCCCGGCCGGGACGGGGAAAACCTACCTCGCCGTCGCCGTGGCGGTCCACATGCTCAAGCATCACCTGGCCAAGCGGCTGATTCTGGTTCGTCCGGCCGTCGAGGCCGGCGAGAAGCTCGGCTTCCTGCCCGGCGACATGCAGGCGAAGGTAAACCCGTACCTGCGCCCGCTTTTCGACGCCCTGCACGACATGATGGACTTCGAGCAGATCCGGCGTTTCATGGCCAACGACATGATCGAGGTCATTCCGCTGGCGTTCATGCGCGGCCGGACCCTGAACGACTCGGTGATCATCCTCGATGAGGCGCAGAACACCACGGTCGCCCAGATGCTGATGTTCCTCACGCGGATGGGCCACGGCTCGAAGGTGATCGTCACGGGCGACGACAGCCAGATCGACCTGCCGGAGAATGTCACCAGCGGCCTGCTGGACGCCCGCCGGCGGCTCAAGGGCATCAAGGGGCTGGCGATAGTCCGCCTGGAAAGCGCGGACATAGTTCGCCACCGGCTGGTGCAGAACATTGTGGCTGCCTACGCGGACGGCAACGGCCAGAGGCCTCGCGGCAGTCCTGCCGGCGGCGGGCGCAAAGGCGCGGACGGCGAGGAACCTGCCGGCGAAAAACCCGCATCCGACGAAGGGGGGCAGACCTGAAAACCGAATGTTGTCTTTAAGGAAGAAACCTCGACAGCGACGACTCGACGGGCGAAAGGGGCCTCCCGGCGGCGGCACATCCTGGCAAAGGTTCGTGGCCGGCGGCGGGATTTTCGCGACGACGATAGTGCTGCTGCTGTACGTCGCCGCCGCGGCGATGGACCTCTGGCCGGTCGAGCCCTTCAGCTACCGCCTCGGCCAGTACCTGCCCTACAACATTCACGCCCGAGTCGGTTTCCGCATGACCATGCCGGACCTGGTCGACAAGGCCCGCCGCCGGGCCGAGCTAAGTACGCCGGCAGTCTTTTACTACGACCCCGCCGCCATCGAGGAGATAACCTCGGCCCTGCGGAAGATGCCCAAGCGAGCGCCGGTGTCAACCCAGCCGGCGGGACCCGGTTCGGCGGCGCCACCGACAACCGCCCCCGCTCGTGGGACCCAAGGGCCGGCCAGCACGGCAAAGACCCTCAAAGACGCAAACATGCTTTCGCCATGGCAGCAGTTGGCGGAGGATCCTAACGCCCTTAAGCTCTATATGGACAACGTGGATCGCCTCGCCGTCGCGCTGGAAGACGTCTATATCGTGCAGCTCAAGGACGCCGAGGAACACAAGCCGACGCTCCGCTGGCCCGAGAAGGCCCTGCTCAAGGGCCCGCGGAAACCCAAGCCGGCGGCCCCGGTGGAAATCACCGTCGCCGAGTTGACCAACATTACCGAGGCCGGCAAGATCGATCGCCTCGCCGCCCGGCTTGCCCTTGGGTTCAACGAGACCCTCCGCAAAGCCGTCGAGGCCTACCTGCGAAAGGCCCTGCCGGCCAATCCCATATACCGATATGATCGCCGGCTCACCCAGGACCTCATGGACGACGCCGTCGCCAAGGTCGTCGCCAACCCGCCGCGGGATGCCTACAAGGAATACGCCGCCGGCGAACTCATCGCCGCTCGAAGTTTGCGCAAGGGGCCCGACGGCGAGCATGCCGTCGGACTGACGAAGGAGGAGGTCGACGTCCTCCAGGAAGAGCACTGGGAGTTCGTCGCCAAGCAGGTCTCCCAGCCCTTCCAGCACTGGAGCCGCATCGTCGGACGCTCCGCCATCACCCTGCTTGTGGTGATAATGCTGGCCGCCTACGTGGCCAGGTACCATGGCGACCTGATCGGCGACCGCCGGGCACTGCCGGCGTTCCTGTCCGTGCTCGTGCTCATGCTGGCTGCCAACAAGGTTCTCGTCGGCGTCCTGCTGCTCAACCCGTACGTCGCACTTCTGCCGATCATGATGGCCGGCGCCATAATCACCCTCGCCCGCAACCAGCGGTTCGCCCTGGCCGTCGGCGTGGCCACCGCGATGCTCCTGGTCCTGCAAGTGCGGGGATCGATGGAACTGTTCCTCGTCCTGCTGGCGGGCATGGCGGCGATTATCGTCCAGCTCGCGGAGGTCCGCACGCGGACCAAGCTCATCGGCGCCTCCGCCTTCGCCGCGGGAATATCGCTGCTGGCAGTGCTGGTAACGGGCCTGGCCGCCGGCAAGCCGTGGGTCTTCACCATGCAGGACGCCATATGGGCCGCGGGATGCGGGCTCATGACCGGCTTCGTCATACAGGGGGCCCTGCCCCTGATCGAAAGCGTCTTCCACGTCGCCACAAGCCTTACGCTGCTGGAATGGTGCGACGCCTCCAGGCCCTTGCTCAAACGCCTGGCCGTGGAAGCCCCGGGCACCTACAACCACTCCCTCCAGCTTGGCGCGCTTTGCGAGGCCGCCTCTGGGGCCATCGGCGCGCGCGGCCTGCTGGCGCGTGTGGGGGCCTACTACCACGACATCGGAAAGATCAACAAGCCCGAATACTTCATCGAAAACCAGGCCGGCTCGCTGTCCAAGCACGCCAAGCTCTCCCCGGCAATGAGTCTGCTGGTAATCATCGGCCACGTCAAGGACGGCCTGGAGCTGGCGCGCGAGTACGGGCTGCCCAAGGTCCTCCACGAGTTCATCACCTCCCACCACGGCACGACGCTGGTGCAGTACTTCTACCACGCCGCGGCGGAGCAGAGAAGAGAAGCCGCCGACCGCGCCCCGGACGAGGCTGAGTTCCGCTACACCGGCCCCAAACCTAAATCCAAGGAGCCCGCCATACTCATGCTGGCCGACGCGGCCGAAAGCTCCATCCGCGCCATGAGCGACCCCGCGCCGGGGCGCATCGAGCACCAGATCCACGTCATGATCAACCGCCGCCTTATGGACGGCCAGCTTGACGAGTGCGAGCTTACGCTCAAGGAAGTCCACCAGATCGAGGCATCGCTGGTAAAGAGCCTATGCAGCATGTACCACACCCGCATACCCTACCCGACGCCGCCAAACCAGAAACCCGCTCCGGCCGAACGGGCCGCCAAGGGACCCGAGGGCGAGGCCAGGAACGGCGAGAAGAAGCCTCAACCGGACGCCGGAGCGTAGCGATCACCGGGGACAACTCCCATAGGGGACAGGGCACTCCCGAAGGGACCCTGCGGGCTCCGCAGCAAACAGCACTGCGTCGGGGCCAGTCCCCTTCGCTTATCCCCGCTGTTCGATTCCGCCGCCCCCCCGTCAGTCGGTCATCCGTTTCCAGCCTGCTCGGTGGAACGGGCCGTCGCCGGAGGTGTAACCGATCATCGGCAAGTCCGAGAGGTCATCGTCGTGGATGATCTGATTGGTCCCGGTGCATAGCACGCTGCCTTCGCACACTATCGCCCCGCGGACCAGGGCCGTGCTATCGAGAGTCAGGTCGCCGCGAGCGTGAACCAGCCCGCGGATCTCGCTGGGGTAACTGTCGGCCTTGTCCGAATCGCTCAGCCCGCTGTACGGCACTCCGGGCGGGTTGAAGTTCGTGTCCTCGTCGCTCTCGCGAAGCTGCACGCCGGTCGACTGGTAATTCAGCACCAGTTCCCCATCGACGATCAGCGTGGGCATGTCCTTGCGAAAACTTTCCAGCAGCACGTTGTTGTCAATCGTCAGCCGCCGGCACCGCACGATGAGCGTGCCGAGAATGCGGCTGTCGCGAAGCGTCACGTCGGAGCCGGGCGCGTCGAGGTAGTACACGCCGTTGGCATTGGCTGTGCCCCACGGGTTTCGCCCGGGCCCGATCGCCTGGCGATTGATGAGCGTCCGCCCGGAGATGTCCGTGGCCAGCTCGCGATACATGGCGACAACCCGGGCGTTGGGCATGGCCAGGGCCGTCGCGTGCTTGGAGACGTTGCCGGTGACGTTCCACTTCCACCAGACGCCGTCCGCCTCGAGGTCGCCGACGAGTCGCGACGACCACTTCACCGCATGGAAGTCGTTGTTGGTCGAGGCCGCGCCCCCGGTAACCGTCAATCGAGCGCCGGCATCCATGTTAATGTCGCCATTCGCACAGAGGCTCCTGGACAGCCCCTCCAGCGGCTCACCCACCACAAAGCATCGCAGGCCGAGCTTGTACCGGCTGGCGCCGACCTGCCCGCTGGCGACGATCAGCACCGCCTCCTCATCATCGTCGGCAAGCTGGCCGTCAGCGTCGTCGGTGATCTGCCACTGCATCGTGCCGTGGCCCATCGGGGTCGTGACCAGGCCGGAAAGCACCGTCCGCCAGTTGTCGGTGACCGCGATGCGGGCAAGGGCGTTCTCAGCCGCCGACAGGGCGAGCGTCTGCGCCTCGGACCAGTCGTTGTCGGCTGAAACGTTCCGCGTGTCGATCCGCGCAACGCTGATCGCCGCCAGGCCGATGACCATCAACACCGCGCTGACGCCGAGTATCATCACGTACGCGCTGCCTGTGCGGCGGCAATCGGGTTGTCGGCGTCGCTCTGTCATGTCGATTGGCCTTTTTGCACGCTCCTTACGGCACGGGAATCCGGTTGAGCACGTGCGTGCCGGTTGTCAGCCGCCTGGCCTGGTCGGCGCCGATCTGCATCTCCGCACCGACCCACGATACGTAAGTCGTGTCAGTCCGCGGCGCCTGATCGTAAATGCTCTCGTCGCTCCGCAGGGCCTGGAGGCTGGTCGTCACGCCCGTCGGGCTTGTCGCCGAGACGGTTATCCGCACCAGCCCCGTGTCCGTCGTGGAGGTCTGGTTGGGGTTGCTCGGCTGGACATACTCTACGGCGACCTTGCGGGTCCAGCCCGCCGCCCCGGCTATGGCTTGACCAGTCTTGATTTCCGGGGGGCTCTCGACCAGTCCGTTGTAGTCGTCCACGTCGTCCCAGGCGGCGCGTATGCCCTCCAACTCGCCGTCCTCGCGCCCGAAGGACACATCCTCGCCCGGCTCAAGGTAACGGCTCTGGAGTATCTCGCTCATCAGCCCCCTTGCCAGCGCGCCGCCCGCGCAGCGATCGAACTGGCTCCGCCTGGCCCGCGCGAACGAGCCAAGCGAACTGACGGCCGCGACAAGCATCGTGGCAACAATGACGATCGATATGACTGCTTCAATCAGCGTCATGCCGCGCCGCAAACGATTGTCCGTACCGTGTCGGTTCATCTGCTAGTGGTTCCAATTGCCGTGCTTGAAATCGTGATGGCCCCACCCGTGGCCGTGGTGGTCCCAGTGCCAGCCCCAATGCGGGCGGCGCGTCCGGCCATGCATCTTCTTGCCGCCGGGGGCGCTGTCGTCGCTGTCGGAGGCCTGCTCGGCCGCCATGACCGACAGCCCGTACGTCAGCGTGAACTGCCGCACATTCTCCGCCAGCACTATCTCCGGACCGCCGTTGACCTGGCGCATCAGCCGCCCGTCAGACGAGCCGGTCCACCAGTATTTCATGATCTCACTTATCCCGTCGCCGTCGCGGTCCGCGGCGGTGAACGTTACGGATGAGCTTGTCCGGTCCAGGAACACCTCGGCCGTCGACAGGTCGCTGTCGAGTTCGCCAAGTGAGTCGGAGGTTTGAAGCGCCAGGCCGACCACGTCGGCCCCGTCGCTGACGGCCCGGCTGGCAATTACTATCGAGGCGCTCATGCCCATCAGCAGGATAGTGGTTATCGCCATCGCCAGGACCAGTTCGATCAGCGTGAAGCCGGGCCG
>CAYOBS010000082.1:10044-12025 GCA_964402305.1 uncultured Planctomycetaceae bacterium
GCGGATTGCGGACCTTCCGATTGCGGATTGCCCCGGCGCGCCGGGACGGATTGCGGATTGGGGAGTTTCTGAATCCCGGCCTTGTGGCGCGAATCGAGCCTTTTCCCGCAACCTGACGAAATCCGAAATCGGGAGATATGAAATCTTCAATTCCGCTATCCGCCCCTGGACTTTGCTCTGGACTATCTGCAATCCGCCCCCAGCGCGCCGGGACGCAATCCCCAATCCGCAATCCGCAATCCGCAATCCGCAATCCGTTCATTGCACACTCGCCTTTCCGCTTGCGGCGTCGAGGGTGATTGTCCGGGTGAAGTCGCCGGACTTGAGCACGACCTGCCCGCCGCTGTCAGCCTGGCCGAAACCGTTGAAGATGACCGCCCTGTCGCCGCCGAAGTTGGCCGAGTCGACGCGCGAGCAGTACGGCTCGGCCAGGAGATCCACCCGGTAGCTCTGGGCGGCCTTGTCCAGTCCGGCCAGGTCGGATATGGTGTACTGGGTTCCCGTGGCGTTGAAGGTGACGGTTCTGGACGCCCCGGCGTTGCGGGCTTGTCGCGAGGCGAGGGTGAGGTCCTGGACGATGCGTCTTGCGGCCACGTCGATGCGGTACCTGGCCGAGGCCTGGGCATAGCGGGGCACGGCTATCGCGGCGACGATGCACATGATCGCGATAACCATCACCAGTTCCAGCAGGTTGAATCCCTGCCGGCCCTGGCGACACGTCCTGGGATTTCCCTCAGTCATCAGGACGCTCCGGAGTTCCCGCGCTGGGGCGGGGGACCTCTTCCCTGAAACTGCCGAGCGGCCGGTATTCGGGTCGGGCGGCCAATCGCTTGCCTCGACCCACGTTCTTACGTTCTTACGGCCCGCGGGCCGTCTGGGACCCGGGGCCTGCGGATCAATAACTCGAGTAAAGCTTGCCGCTGGCGTCCATTTCCAGGGCGGTGGTGTTGGACGTGATGTCGCCAGTGGTCGCGTTGTATATCCAGCCCACGCCGACACCGGTCGCGGCGGCTATGCCCGTGTTGCCCTTTGCGGCGCCGACGGGAAGCGGCGGGACCTTGCGGAGGTACGGGCCGTAAATGTACGTCGTGGTGCGAGTGGCCGAAACGACGCCCGCGCTATCGGTGTACTGCGTCAGCGCGGTGGGCGCCAGGAGCACGGTGGGGAACGCTCCGCTGTGCTCGGCGGCGTACAGGTCAATCGCGTTGCGCAGCACGGCCAGGTTGCCCGAAAGGGCCGCGTCGGCTGCGCCTGCCGAACCGCGGCTCATCCGCGGAATCGCCACAGCCGCGATGATCCCGATGATCACCACGACAATCACCAGTTCCAACAGGCTGAAGCCCTTCTTCACATTTGTCTTCTCGCTTGCCATCTGATCGAGTCCTCCTCGGTAAACTTGTGTTAAATGTTCCAATTGACTCTTGACCTCGTGTCCCTCCTTGCATCGGCCCCGCCGACGGGCGACTTAAATACCGCCACGATTTTTCTCCCGGCTAGTCTTTCGCCAGCGAGAGCTTGACCTTGATGCCGTCGGCTTCGAGCGTGGCCGAGCTGCGGTCCACCGACACCAGCTTCATGCCGTCCATCTGATGCCCGACAACCAGGCACTGACCGTCAATGATGGCCATGCCCCCGTCAGGTCCTACGGCGGTGGCCGTCAACTTGTGCCGCTCGGCGAACTGCCGCACGCGAAGAGCGGCCAGGTCGCCCTGGGCTGCTGCCACGATTGGCTCTTTTGGCCGCGGCTTGGCGATCCAGGCTTCCGACGGGCAGAACGCGTCGGTAACCGACACGGCATCAAGCCCGTCCGCCCCGGCCAGTTCGTGCAGCCGGGCCGCCAGCGTCCTCGGCGCCGGCGGGATGTTGGTCAGCGCCGCCGTCACCCTCATCTCCTCGCTGAACTCCTGCCCAAACGAAACGCCCAGTGGAACCGACGCCTCGGCCTGCTCGGGACCAAGTGGAAGCCAGCCCATGATGCGGT
>CAYOBS010000083.1:0-11762 GCA_964402305.1 uncultured Planctomycetaceae bacterium
GGCTACCGGCTACCGGCTACTGGCTACCGGCTACCGGCTACTGGCTACCGGCTACTGGCTACCGGCTACTGGCTACTGGCTACTGATTACCAGCGGTCTGTGCCACCACCCTCACATCGTCGCCGAAGGCCTTGAGGCCCGGCAGGCGGTTAGCGGCAATGGTCGCGTCGATCAGGGCTGTCGTGCCTTCGTAGGTCTGGCTGTCGACGCGGGCGTACTGAGCGATGTACTGCATCAGCTTGCCGTTGGTACACTCGGCCTGGAGCTTGACGCGGACGCTGCCGCCGCCCGCCCTGGCGGCCACGCGCTTGACCAGCCCGTCGGCGCCCTGGCCCGTAACGGCTGAGACGAAGACCGCGTCGGGGTACTGCTTGCCCAGCAGCGTGAATATGGCCGGGTCGGCGATCTTGTCGATCTTGTTCATTGCCAGCATCACCCGCCCGCGGTCGCAGCCAAGCTCATCCAGGACGGCCTCGACGGCGTTGATCTCGTGCTCTACGCGGTCGTGCGAGGCGTCGGCGACGTGGATGAGCAGGTCGGCGCAGGTGGCCTCCTCGAGCGTGGCCTTGAAGCTCGCCACCAGCCGGTGCGGCAGGTCGCGGACGAAGCCAACAGTGTCGCTCAGCAGGATCGCCTGCCCGTCGTCCAGCGACCACTTGCGCGTCTTGGTCTCCAGCGTGGCGAAGAGCTTGTCAGCCACGTACGTATCCGCGCCGGTCAGCAGGTTCATCAGCGTGCTCTTGCCGGCGTTGGTGTAGCCGACGAGGCAGACGCAGAACTGTTCCCGCCGGCTATTGACCTCGCGGATCTTGCGCCGGTCGATCTCGGCGAGCTGGTCCTTCAGGGCCGAGACGCGCCGCTGGACCAGCCGGCGGTCGATCTCGATCTGCTTCTCGCCAGGCCCGCGCGTGCCGATCGCGCCGACGGCGGCCGCCGCCGACGACGCCCCGCCCGCCAGCGTGTCCAGGTGCTCCCACATGTGCCGCAGCCGGGGATACGTGTACTGGAGCTGGGCCAACTCGACCTGGAGTCGGCTCTCGTGGGTGCGGGCGTGGGCGGCGAAGATGTCCAGGATCAACTCGCTGCGGTCGAGGATTTTGCGGTGCGTAACCTCCTCGAGGTTGCGGACCTGCGAGGGCGTCAGGTCGTTGTCGAATATGATCACGTCGACGCTGTTGTAGTCGGCCCGCTGGGCGATTTCCTCGGCCTTGCCCGTCCCGACGTACAACTTGGCAAACGGCTTGGCGCGCTTGGCGACCATTTCGTCGACGACAATCGCCCCGGCCGTCTTGGCCAGGCTGCGCAGCTCGCCCACCGGATCCATCGGATCGGCCTTGGATTTCGGCAAAAGCACGCCGACCAGCAGCGCCCGCTCCCGCTGGACAGCCAGGTCCGTACGTTTGAAGTCTGCCATATAGGGTAAAAGTGCCGTCAGGACTGCAAGAGATTCTCGACGGAGATGTCTTCATCCAGGTCCGGCCAGTGAATACCTATTCCCCGGCCGATCGGCTTCCAGTTCGCCCTCTGGGCGGCGGAGGCATCGCGCAGGGGCGGGAACCACTCAAGCGGCGCGCATATCTCCCTGCCGTCCGACAGACGCACGCGAAGCATCTCGTCGTCGCAACGCACGTCTGTAACCAAGGCCCAAGTTTTACGTTTCGGGCCGGCCGAAGTGCCCATACCATCTCTCCACGAACATATCGCGGTGCTCGACAACCAAGCGCCGCAACCGTCCAAGTTCAACTGCATTATACCCTACGGACTCCGCCAAGGCCACGCCGTCCAACCAGAACTTGGCATAGTTCTCGGCGGACTCGACATGAATGTGGGACGGCTCGCCGCCTTCTCCGCTGAAGAAGAAGAACCGATATCCGCGAAGCCTGAGTATTGTCGGCATCGGCGTCCCCTTGTCCCGAACGGCGAACCATTGTGCCTGAAACCGGCGTGTAAGTCAGTTCTTACGCCTTGCCGGCGCCTTTAGCGCCCTTGGCGGGCGGCGGCGGGGCGGGGTTTCTGATCTGGCGATACTCGGCCTGCTGGGCGGACGTCAGGATCGTCTTGTAGATCTGCATCTTCACGGTGTTGAGCTGCTTGTCGGCCTGGTTGAAGGGATCGACCGGAAACGCCAACACCCTGGCCTGCTGGGCGCAGAAGGCGCCGAGCCTCTCTGTCTGCTTGGGCTCAAGCATGACGATGGAGAACTCCTTGGCCATCTCGTCGGTCAGAAGGGGCGTGTTCCACTTGGCCTTCTGGTCGCTTGTCAGAACAGCGAACATCTTGCGGGTGTGGGTCTGGGTCAGGTTTTCCCGCTCGGCGGCGATCTGGGCCTTCATGGCATCGAGTTCCTTGCGGGCGCCGGCTATCTTTGGGTCCTTCTTGTTGGGTCCCAGCTTGGCAAGGCGCTCGTCGATCTTGGCCAGCTTCGGCGCGGCTTCCTTGTCGTGCTTCTCCAGGGCCTTGTCGAGCTCAGTCTTTATCTGCCGGAGCCTGGTCTTCTGGGCGTCGGTCAGCTCGCAGGTCGCTTCGATCTTGTCGATGTCGTCGCCGAAGAACCCCTGGGTGACCATCGCCGACGGCGGACCCGTGGGCGGCTTCTGGTTCTTGGCACCCCTGGCCGCAAGCTGCTCGAACGCACCGGCCCCGCCGGCGCCGACCGCCAAATCCACCCACGCCACGACCGCCGCCGCCAGCAAACCGGCGACAACCAACGCCCTGGCAATACGGGTAATCCGCATCATGTGCGTTCGTCCCTTGGGGCTGATCTGGACGGTCCCGTTGCCTGCCCCGCGGGACAGGACCGGCCGGCACGCGGCGACTGCGAGAGTCAATCCGCGCAAGCCGGCGCACAACACAAGCGCGACATAGATGTAATAATACCACGCCCTGACGAATTTGCCAAGATTCCCAAGAAGTCTTCAGACTTCAGGCTTCAGACTTCAGGTAAAGCGGGAGGCAAGCCTGTGCCGTGCTGATAATGAGCCCATCCCCACGCGAAACGGGTTCCAGATTCCGGCGCCTGAGGTCTGAAGCCTGAAGCCTGAAGCCTTTTCTCCCCCCGTGCCGCCACTACGACAGCCGGGTCTTGTAGTCCTCGTAGCCGAACGTCCGCAGCACGCGCAGAGAGCCCGAGTCGCCGTCGTAGGTGGCGATCGAGGGCAGTTTCACGCCGTTGAAGGTGGTGTTCTTGACCATCGTGTAGTGCAGCATGTCCGTCAGCACGATCCTGCTTCCAACAGCCAGCGGCTCGGCGAAGGAATAGTCGCCGATCACGTCGCCGGCCAGGCACGTCAGGCCGCCGAGTCGGTAGGTGTGCGGCAGCTCGCCCGGCATGCCGGCCCCGACGATGCCCGGGCGGTAGGGCATCTCCAGCGTGTCAGGCATATGGGCGGCCGCGGAGGTGTCCAGAATGGCGATTTTCATGCCGTTCTCAACGATGTCCAGCACCGTGGCGACCAGCACGCCGGCGTTCAGGGCCGCGGCCTCGCCGGGCTCGAGGATCACCTCCGTGCCGTAGCGCCGGCGGAAGTCCCGCACCAGCCTGACCAGCAGGTGGACGTCGTAACCGGGGCGGGTTATGTGGTGCCCGCCGCCGAAGTTGATCCACCGCCGGCCGGGGATCAAGTCGCCGTACTGGGCCTCGAAGACTTTCAGGATGCGCTCAAGCACGTCGGCGCCCTGCTCGCACATGGCGTGGAAGTGCAGCCCGTCGATGCCGGTCAGGTCCTGACCTTCGAACTGCGCCCGCGGGATTCCCAACCTGCTGTTGGCGGCGCAGGGATTGTAAACTTGCGTGGCCACCTCCGAGTAGCCTGGGTTCATGCGCAGGCCGACCTGTATCTCGCGCCCGCTCGCGGCGGCCGCGGCCGCGACGGCGTCGCGATGGCGCCGCCACTGCGCCAGCGAGTTGAACACCACGTGGTCGGCGTATTGCAGAACCTCGCGCATGTCCTGCTCACTGAAGGCGGGGGCGTAGACGTGGACCTGTTTGCCGAACTCCTCGAAGCCGAGCCTGGCCTCGCAGGGGCCCGATGCGCAGACGCCGTCGAGGTACTCGCGGCACAGCCCAAACACGCCGAACATCGCGAAGCCCTTGAGCGCCAGCAGCATGGTGCAGCCGGCCTGGCGGCGGACGGCGTCGAGCGTGCGCAGGTTTTGCCGCAGCAGCGAAAGGTCCGCCAGGTAGCAGGGCGAGGGAATCGAGTTAAGATCAAGGCCTTCGAGCATCGCAAATCCTGACAAGAGCTAATCTCTAAATCCTAATTTCTAAATCCTAAACAAATTCAAAGCACCAAATTCAAATGACCGAAACGCCACCAAGGCAGCGCGCTTCGGATACGGGAACGACCTCCGCCGGGAAGTTTTGAATTTCGAATTTCGTATTTTGAATTTGTTTAGGATTTAGGATTTCGAAATTCGGATTTACCGGCCCGAAAAGATTACGTCATACGAAAGACCATCACGCCAGCTTATCCGTCTCCGGGAATGTCTCTTCCCACGGCAGGCCGTAGGGGCCAAGGGCGTCCATGAACGGCTTGGGGTCGAGCTGCTCGACGTTGAAAACGCCCGCCCCGCGCCACTTGCCGGTGAGCATCATCTTGGCGCCGATCATTGCCGGCACGCCGGTGGTGTAGCTGATGGCCTGGGCGCCGACCTCGCGGAAACATTCCTGGTGATCGCAGATGTTGTAGATGTAGTACCGCCGCGGCTTGGAGTTCTTGACGCCCTCGATCCAGCAGCCGATGCACGTCTTGCCCTTTGTCCGCGGGCCCAGCGAGCCGGGGTCCGGCAGCAGGGCCTTGAGGAACTGGAGCGGCACGATCTGCCGGCCCTGGAACTCGACCGGGTCGATCCGCGTCATGCCCACGTTCTCAAGCACGCGCAGGTGCGTGAGGTAACTCTGGCCGAACGTCATCCAGAACCGCATCCGCTTGACCGACGGGATGTTCGCCACCAGCGACTCCATCTCCTCGTGGTACATCAGGTACATGTCCTTTGGCCCGATCTGGCCGGGGAAGTCGAAGGTCTTCTTGACCGAAAGCGGGGCGGTCTCGACCCACTTGCCGTCCTGCCAGTACTTGCCCTTGGCGGAGACCTCGCGGATGTTGATCTCCGGGTTGAAGTTGGTGGCGAAGGGCAGGCCGTGGTCGCCGGCGTTGCAGTCGATGATGTCAACCGTGTCGATGCGGTCGAAGTGGTTCTTCATCGCGTGGGCGCAGAAGATGTTCGTCACGCCGGGGTCGAACCCGCAGCCCAGAAGGGCCATGATGCCGGCCTGCTTGAACCGCTCGTGGTAGTCCCACTGCCACTTGTAGCAGAACTTGGCCTCATTCGGCGGCTCGTAGTTGGCGGTGTCGAGGTAATCCACGCCGGTAGCCAGGCAGGCGTCCATGATGGCCAGGTCCTGGTATGGCAGGGCGACGTGGAGCACCAGGTCCGGGCGGAAGTCCTTGATGAGCGCGACGACCTCGCCGGTATTGTCGGCGTCTACACGTGCGGTGCGGACCGGCCTGTCCAGTTCGCCGGCCAGGTTGTTGACCTTTTCGAGCGTCCTGCCGGCGATGCAGATTTCCTCGAAGACCTCGGGCGCCCTTGCGCACTTCAGCGCGACGACCCGGCCGACGCCGCCGGCGCCAATTATCAGAACGCGACCCATCTTGCTTCTCCCGTCGGGAAGTTATGAACCGTTTCCGGAGCACGCACTCCTGGCACGAGCGACGCGCTTCGGCTCGCCGGGGCCTTGCCGCCGGGTTCACCGGCATCAGAGTATAAAGACCGCCGAGGCGACAACGGTGGTCCACAGGCCCTTCTTGTCTCCCTCGGCCGTCTGCACGCACGCCCGCGAGTTGACTATCTTTCCGGACATCCGGTAGATTTCCTTGCGGTTGTCGTAGTCGGTCTCGGGGTCGAACTCTATGCCCAGGGTCGTTGCCAGCATTGTCGCGGCCATGTCTTCAACCAGGTCGGCAAGGTTCTTCTCGATAATGCCGAAGCCGTGGTGCTCGCTGATGTATCCGTACTGCTTTCCGTCGGCGGGCTGGGCCAGGCCGACGCCCGCGCCGACGAGCCGGCTGGGCTCGTTGGTGGCCGCCTCGGCCAGGACGACGAAGGTGATCTGCCCGGGGCTGATCTCTTCCAGGCCGCGTTCCTTCGAGACGATCTTGCACTTTGGCGGAAAGATGCTCGAAACGCGCACGAGGTTGCACTTTTCGATGCCTGCCTTGCGAAGCGCCAATTCGAAGCTCTGCAAGCGGGTCTTGTGCTTGCCGACGCCCTTGGTGAAGAACACCATTCTTGGGATCAGCTCTGAGTCAAGCATGTAGGAATAACCTCGGTTAGATGTTTTCTCCCGGTTCGTGCCGGGCGTGCCAAAGTGTCAAGACCCGCCGCTGTCGCGGCCCGGCCGATGCTGCCCCAAGCAGCGCGGCCGCGCTGGACATAATAAAACGTCGGCGCGGCCACGCAATGTTTTTTTAGGAAGAAAAAGAAGAAGCGGATTACCGCGGAGCCGCAGAGGTTCAGAGGGTAAGAGAAGAAGAAAAAAATAGTTTGCCGCGGAGAGGCTGCCGCTGTTTCTTCTTCTTACCTCCGCGCCTCTGCTCTGAAAAGAGGGTAGTAGGTAATCCCGGCGCGCCGGGAGTAGGGGTCAGGTGACAGCCATCGTCCTCGTCCTCGTTCTCGTCCTCGTCCTCGGCTTTTCGTTTCATCGGGTGAGCCTAAGGTTCATGTTGGACTGCGGCAAGTCCGCTTCTTTTGCTCAGCCCTCGTCGTCGCTGTCATCCGCGGCAATGGTGCGGACGTCCTGGGGTTCGCGCCCGCCGCCGTCGTCGCCGAAGTTGCCGCCGCCCAGGCCGGCTTGCGGGGATGCTCCGGCGCGGCCCTGCTTTTGTTCCATCGTCCGCGCGCAGGCTATGCAGTACTTCGCCCACGGACGGGCGCGAAGCCGCGATTTGCCGATCGGCTCGCCGGCGCCCAGGCACATGCCGTAAACGCCCTTGACGATCCGCTCCAGCGCGTCGGCGATCTCCTGGAGAAGCACGCGCTCGCTGGCCAGCAGGCCAATGGTGATCTCGCGGTCGTCGCTCTCGTCGGCGTACTTCGGCAGTTCCGGCCGCGGGCCGCCCCGCTCTCCGGAACCCGCGCCTCTGGCCTCGGCTGTCATGCCCGTCAGGTCGCCAAGCAGGTCCCGTTTCTTGGCCAGCAGCAACTCGCGGAATTCCTGAAGCTCTTCTTTAGTCAATGCGGGGGCGGGCTTGCCCTTGCTTTTCGATTTTCCAACAACCATTGCGGCCCTCCCGGGCGGTAAGTCGTTATAGCTCGGCCTGCGCAGGCCAATGCCTCTTTGTCAGGTAGATTCTATCGTCTCAGACGGCCACTCGATTCAGATTTTATTTTTCGGGCCGTTGGGAATGTCCGTCGGCGAAGCCGTCAGCCCATGTGCCGACGGCCCGCCCAGCGGCACATGCCGGTGATTATACCCCGCCGGGCAACATCAAAGCGGCTAATACGCATTCCTGATGATCCCCGCGCAGATGCGGGTGCATGGCTGCCCTTCTTAAATCCCTCCCCCATCAAGGGGGAGGTGGCCTAAGGCCGGTGGGGGTGAAGGCAAACCCAGTGTCGACTCAGAGCCCATCACCCCCACCGGCCCTAAAGGGCCACCTCCCCCGTCAAGGGGGAGGGGTCAGGATGGGCCGTGCCGGCTCGAAAACCGCGCCGAATATCCGTCCAGGTCTGATATGCTGGTGTAAGCATATGGAGTGCGTGTGGCGAGTCCCGATGCACATCGGGACGACGACACCGCTTTGGATTGCCGTCGTTGATGAGCGCTCGATCCAAAGCGGTGTCTGCGTCCCTTCGGGACCTCGCCACACGCACTCCAAAGGGCAAGCCACCAGCATCGCTTGCCGGCAATCAGAGACATGTATCTATTAATGAGCAACGCAGTGGACGACCCTAAACGAGTACACGTTATTGCCTGCGGCGTGTTGGCGGTGGACCTTCAGGCGGCCGCGCGGCGGCTGGGAATCGACGTCTCGCTGGAGTTTCTGCCCGGCGGGCTTCACAGCCGGCCGATGGAACTGCGCCATCGCCTCCAGGAACGTATCGACGCGGCAAGCTCCCGGCGCCGCGCCGACGTGATAGCCGTCGGCTACGGCGTGTGCGGGCTTGGCACGGCCGGGCTGCACGCGAGGAACCTGCCGCTGGCCCTGCCGCGCGTCAACGACTGCATCGCCCTGTTCCTCGGCTCCGACAGGGCCTACAAGGAGCAGTTCGCCAGGTATCCGGGCACTTATTACATCTCGGCGGGGTGGGTGGAGGAAAAGACCAGGCCGATCGGCAACGACCCCGGCGGCGAGCACTCCGGCGGTGCGGGAAGTGGCGCGGATGCCCCGCCCGATGGGCAAAATACCGCGGCCCTTTTGCCGTCGGACACCCAAGCCGAGTTTGAGCGCCTCGTGGCGAAGCATGGCCGGGAGAACGCCGAGGCCATCCGGCACTTCCTCACGAGTTGGCAGCGGAACTATCAGCGTGCGGCGTTCATCGACACGGGGGCGGGCGCCGCCAAGAGCCGCTACGCGGAAATCGCCGCGGACATGGCCCGGCAGTTCGGGTGGCGATACGAGGAGTTGGCCGGCACGGATGAGCTGCTGGTAAAGCTCGTCAAGCAGGCCTTCAGCGACGATGACATTCTGATCGTCCCGCCGCACCACGTGACGGTCTACGACGCGGTAACCAAGCGCCTCGAGGCCATGCCTGTCTGGGAGGCATCCGCCGCCCCGGAGAGGAGGCAGGTGCTGCACTTTGACGAGCCCGCCTGCCCCAACGGGGCAGGCGGGGCAGGCAAGGGCGCCCCCGTCCGGCTGGGGCTGGGCATCGACGCCGGCGGGACCTACACCGACGCCGTCCTGTACGACTTTGCCCGGCGCCGCGTGCTGGGCAAGGCCAAGGCCCTGACGACCAAGTGGGACCTCGGCGTCGGCATAGACGAGGCGCTGTCGCGACTCGATGCCGGCAAGCTGCACGAGGTTGACATGGTGGCTGTGTCAACCACGCTGGCAACCAACGCCATCGTCGAGGGCCTTGGCCAGAAGGTCGGGCTGCTGATAATGCCGCCCTACGGGCTTTTCGAGCCGTCGGACATCGCCCATCGCCCCATCGCGGTCATCGCGGGCCGGCTTGAGATCGACGGCACCCAGCTCGCCCCCGTCGACCCCGACGAGGTCCGCCGCGCCGCGCGGGATATGGTGGACAAGCAGGGAGTCGGCGCGTTCGCGGTGGCCGGGTACGCCAGCCACAACAACCCCGCCCACGAGCTTGCGGTCAAGCGGATCATCCGCGACGAGACGAACCTGTCCGTCACCTGCGGGCACGATGTGTCGGAGGGCCTGAATTACCGGCTGCGCGCGGCCACCGCGGCGCTGAACGCCCGCATCATTCCGTGCCTGGAGGCCCTGCTGGACGAGGTCGCGGGCAGCCTGGCCGCACGCGGCATCGACGCCCCGCAGATGGTCGTGCGGTCCGACGGCTCGCTGATGAGCGCCCGCGTCGCCAGGGCCAGGCCCATCGAGACCATCCTATCCGGCCCGGCCGCAAGCGTCGCCGGGGCCGGCTACCTGACTGGCCTTTCCGACGCCATTGTGGTGGATGTGGGCGGCACGACCACCGACACAGCCGCAATCGAAGGCGGCGTGGTCCGCACGTGCGACGAGGGCGCATCGGTCGGCGGCTGGCGGACGCACGTAAAGGCGCTGGACATGCGTACGCTCGGCCTGGGCGGCGACAGCCACGTCGTGCTGGAGCGCCGCAAGCTGGCCATCGGCCCGCGCCGCGTGGCGCCGGTGTCCTGGCTGGTGTCGCGACAGCCCGGCGGCGCCGAGGCCATCGACTGGATCGAGCGCCACATCGACCACTTCACCCACTCGACTCGCGGGATGGACCTGCTTGCCCTCCAGGAACACCAGCACGGGCTGACGCTCACCGACGATGAACGGCGACTCGTCGAGTTGCTTCGCCGCCGGCCCTGCTGCGCCCAGGAGCTTGCCCAGCTTACGGGCTGCCACACGTGGGAGTTCCTGCGGGCCGGGCGGCTTGAATCGAGCTACCTCGTCGTGCGCTGTGCCCTGACGCCGACGGACCTGCTCCACGTCGCGGGGCGCCTCGCCCTGTGGGACGCAGGCGCCGCGAGCAGGCTGTGCGCGGTCTTCGCCCGCCTCGCCGGGCAGAAGACCGAAGCCTTCGCGGCCAGGGGATTGGAGCGCGTCGTGCATATGCTCGCCACGGAGCTGCTGAAGAAGCAGCTTGACGGGCAGGTTGACCCGGACACGCTCGACGGCTCGCCGTTTGCCGAGGCGCTGATCGAGAACGCCTTGTCGGGCGGCTCCGCCGGCTGCCACGTGCGGATTCGCATCAAGCGGCCTATCATCGGCATCGGCACGCCGGTGCATTGTTTCCTGCCCCAGGCGGCCAGGCTGCTGGAGACCGAGGCGGTGATCCCGCCGGACGCCGACGTCGCCAACGCCATCGGGGCGATTACCTCCAACGTGTGCATCCGCAAGCGGGTTCGCCTGGCGCCCAACGACCAGGGCCGCTACGGCCTGCACGGCGTGCCGGACTCGCCGTGGTTCGTCAGCTTCGCCGAGGCGCACGACTACGCGGTGGCGCATCTGGTCGAGGCCGTGCGAAAGCAGGCCCGCCAGGCCGGCACGAGCGAAGCATCCGTGGAGATTGTCGTCAACGATCGCGTCGCCGCCCTTGCCGACGGCGGGCAGGTCTTCCTCGGCCGCACGCTCGAGGCCAGCCTTACCGGCCGGCCCGACCTGGCAAGACTGGCCGAGACGATGTGAACCGATAAGAGATGGAACAAAGGCGGGCGTGCGGCGTACTCGCGACCTGAGAGATGGTCATCTGAGCAGGAAGACCCAGCCCTGACATGCTTGCGGCGCGGCGTCTTCCAGCCCCGTTCACGGGGCTTCGACCCGCCGCAGGCGGGGGTATAGACCAGGGCTTTTAGCCCTGGGTAGCCGGCGGCGCGTCAATCCTTGTTTTCTGTTTCTTCTTCTTAGCACGCTTTCAGCGCGCTTACTCTTGCGGCGGGCCTTGGCCCGTCTGTTCATCCTCCGCCTCTTTTGGCTCCGTCCGTTCAAGGCGGCCAATCGTCGTGCCGTCTTTGTGATGCTTTCTCCGGTTTCGCACGTAATTGACCACCCACGGAATATGCGCCGTGCCGAACACCACCACGCCGTAGCCGGCCTGCCAGTGGAGAAGCTTGTGGTTGGCGATCTCGTTGTTGATGAAATGGCTGCTGGCGCCCTTGAGCTTGCCGATCCAGCCGCTGATCAACTCGTCGGGGGGCAGGGATGCCACGAGGTGGATATGATCATCCGTTCCGCCGACTTCATGGAACATCGCCCCTGGCGTGCTCGTAACCCGCCCACGGAGAAAACGGTGCGTCTGCGCCTCGATCGTGTCCGTCAGGATTGGGCTGTTATCCTTGACGTGCCATGTGATGTGCAGGTTGATTTCAGAATATGCCCGTAGCGACATGGCGGCTCCTTTTTGGCTAAGCAGTCTTCAACAATTTGTTGAAGACTGCTTAGCCGTCAAGGTGCTTGAAGAACTCGATGACCTCTCCGCCGGGGGCACGGCAGAAGGCGATGCGGACGGGCGTCGGCGGATTGGACGGGATCGTGACGTCCTTGGGCTCCATGGTTATCTCCGCGCCGCCGGCGCGAGCGCGGGCGATGGCGCCGTCGACGTCGTCG